>JAGCNK010000035.1 GCA_017645985.1 Bacteroidales bacterium
GCACGCTTCGAGGTCGTCGGTAAGGTTCATACAGTTGATAGTCTTGGCAAAGATACGCGCACAAGTGGTTTTGCCCACACCACGCGGACCGCAAAACAGATATGCCTGCGCCAACTGATTGTTTTTAATCGCATTTTTGAGGGTAGCGGTGATGCTCCCCTGCCCTACCACGGTGTCGAACGACGCCGGACGGTACTTCCTTGCCGAAACGATAAAATTTTCCATAATTTATACTTGCATTTCAAATCACAAATATAGGATTAATCGGGTGGAAAAAAAATTTTTATGAAAAATTTATCACAACTCAAACTTATACGTTATGGAAAAGGTGTTTTCGGCGATGTCGTTTTTGAGTTTGGTGCGTTTGGCGTTGGTGCGGTTAAAACGTTCTTCGCATTGGTATTCAAAGCCTAATGTGTTGCGTTTGTTGAGTTTTTTCTCTACGCCGAAAGTCCAACGGTCGCGGTCAACAAGTCCTCGGGGAATGTTGTAAAACCATTCGTAAGATACGTAAGGCGTGAGTTTGATGGGCTTGATTTTGTACTGCGCCTGAAAACGTGTGCGGAAATATTGCTCCTTGGTGTCCTCGTCGTAGTCGTCGGAATAGAGGCAGTATTTGAGACGAGTGCTGAGTTTCAGATGGTTAAAAGCGTATTTTCCTTTGGCTGCAATTCCAAAACGACGCTGCCACGCAGATTCTCCCTCCTCGTTTTCGGCTTTGAAACGGTATTCTGCCTCGAATGAGAGGTACTGAATGGGCGAAAACTCAACCACGGGCTTGAACATCACCGTTTTGGTTGACGGGTCGGGACAAATCTCGCCTTCCAACTCGAAACCCGCTGTAAGATAGTCGTTAAACTCTTTTTCAATGGCTGAGGCAAGGTTGAAAATGTAGCGTTTTTCGGTCTGCGCCTTTACCGACGACGATACTACAAAAGATAATGTGAGCGCAATTATTGTGATTTTGAATATTTGTTTCATTATTATAATTATTTATCAGATTCAACAGATGTATTTTCAGTATCAACAGTTTTGGATTCAAGATGAGCGGTTTTGTCGTAATAAACACGCAGAATGGCTATATCTTTGAGGAAATCGATACGGACAAAGTCGAAACGTTTGATTTTTAATCCTGTACGTTTCTCTAAATCAGCCATTAAGACATCTTTATTCTCGGATTTTACATTCTCTATTTTTTCGTAAATAATGTCGATATGACCCTCGCTCTTGATAAGGAATTTTTCTAAAAGGAAAACGCAAAAAACAATTGCAACGTTGGTAAGCACAAGTTCTGCCACGCTTACCTTCTTGTTAGCGAGAGCGTTAAGCACAGCAATGCCTATTACCACAAAGAGGTAAGTCATTTCGCGGATAGGAATTGGATCGGTGCGGTATTTTAGGATTCCAAAAACTGCAAAAAGTCCGAGGGCAAAACCAAGTTCCAATTTTACATCCTCTAACAAAAAGCACATCAAGAAGATGGCAGTGCCGAGGGCGTAATATGTGAATGTAAACTCGCGGCGTCCGCCCTTGCCATAAATCAAGTTGATCAGCACAAACAAAACGCCTGTGTTGAATAGCAAACGGAAAAAGAGTTTTCCAAAATCGCGGTAATCTATCAGGCTGAGGTTATAAAATTTTATATCCTCCAAACTTGCTACCTGCGTTGTGTCTTGTAAAATATCTAATATCATTTTAATTACGAATTATGAATTATAAATTACGAATTATGAATTACTAATTACTAATTATGAATTATGCATTATGAATTATGCATTACAAAGCGTTATCAAGCCGTTTTTGCAACATTCGTATTTTTACACGGAACAGATTGGTTTTCAAATTGTTCTGACCATTGAGAACTCGTCCCATACAGTATTTTGAAAACCCCGACTGATGAACGCCATATTTATAAAGTGTCTTGTGGAGGGGCGAATGTGGTGCGCCCGCCTCGTGTTTAAGTTCCACAACGGCAAAATGGTCGGTTTCGTGACCGTGTTCCTTATCTTGAAAACCCAATTCGCAGTCGATGGTGCAACGTTCGGTTAAGTCTTTCTTAACTAGCGTGATACGGTGGAAATGGTTTTCTATCACGGGTCGCAAATCTTCGGGATTGCAGGGAATATGTTTTGCAAGAAAATCATATTCTTCGGGCAGAATCACCTCCAAAGGCGACTGAATTTCAATACGTTTCTTCTTGGTCTTGCCCTTGTTGGTCTTGTGTTTCACCTCCAAAAAAGCAGTGCCGGTATCCACGTACATACGCTTGCGAACCTTGTAACGGTCGAGTTTTCCGTTGTGATGCGTGGTGTAAAACATATTGTCGGGCGTATCAAAATATACAGTGCGGTATTCCATATAGCGGAGACCCGAAATCTCTACAATATAGTAGTAATCAGCAATTTCGGGCAAGACATTCTGCCACAGCACCTCAGCACGGAGCGGAAATTTGGTGTCCACTCTGTTCATAAAGTTCGCCTTGCCGATGTCCGCGAGACTTACCGCTGTAAATTGATTCAATATTTCCATCAACGAATTACACGAATTAAACAAATATATTTAATTGCAAAGTAAATAAAAATCAACAAGTAGATTTTTAGTTTGACGAATATAACTAATAATGACTTAATTAAAATCTCATTCCGCCATTACCGCCTGACATTGTGGCAATTGCGCTAACCTCTTTGCCGCTGCCAACCGATGTGGGCGGATAATAAACGCCTGTATTCTCAACATATTCGTTGCCCTCAACATCGCCGTCTGTTATAAATTTATATGAGTTGCCTGATGTGAGTTTGTCGCTAACAAAGACAGCCGCTCCAAAGGTCTGAGGATTGGTTACTGCAATAATATTGTCAACTGCCAACGATGTTCCGCTGCTGAGTTTCGGTGAATAAACCATTGGCAATGAAGTAGATGAAGGAATACTTTCGGAGAACATATCCGACGAACCCATTGCAAAAACAGTTCCGCCTGTAACAGTAAAAGTGTAACCACGGTCGCCACAGTCGATTGGCGAGTTGCCGCCACCTGTTTGACTAACGATTGTAACGCCGCCGCTAACTTCGATATTGCCGTTAGAGTCGATGCCGTCGCCCGAAGCCCTGACATAGAGAAAACCGTCGGAAATCTTAATCCAAGGATTTGTGTTTGAGGCATTTATACCATCGTCTTCGGCAGAAATAAGAGTGTTGCCGCCTTCGATACTGATGTTGGTTGCCTCGATTCCTTCCCAATTTGAGGTGATTGCGAGAGTGCCGCCCTTGATTGTAACCGCGCCTTCTGCCGAAACGCCGTGACGCTCGGAAACTATTGATGCTGAGGCTTTATCAAACTCAATGTCGGTGTCGGCGTTAAGACCTTTGCCGTAAACATTGAGGGTGAAATCGCCGCCCGAAATCTTTAAATCACGTCCGCAGGTGATGCCGTGCATACACGCTAACTTATTGGAAGTCTGCTCAAAACCGCCGGGACCCCAAGGATTGAAACCTCCTCCCCCGCCAGGCATAGGATCTTGGTTAGAAACGCTTGTGCGCTTGGTGATAATGTTGAATTTGCCGCCCGAAATTGTGATGTCGGTTTCGGCTTTGATGCCGTCGTTCTTGGCGGTGTCGCTTGCAGAGGCCGTCGAGAGGCACGTTAGATTAAACTCGCCGTCCTCAATGGTTACAAAACCGCTGCCCGTGTCGGTAGATTTCAGCGCGTCGCCATACGATTTAACAGTAATGCCGCCACCGTGAACAAGCACAAAATCCTTGCCCACAATGCCGTCAAAGGCAGAATTTACAGTAATGTTTCCGCTCTTAACCACAAGACCGTCCTTAGCCTTGATGCCGTCGGTGGCGTTTGCGGTGATTGTGAGCGAACCTGTGCCTTGTGTTGCGCCTGCAATTGCGAGATTCTCCTTGCTGAAAAGCACGCCTTCTTTGTCGTTTTCCGAGCCGTCGGCAAGAAAATTTTGTGTTCCATCATTGATAATCAAAACCGTTTTGATACAGTTTTTTACAAAGATTGGAGCTGAAGAATTTGAAGCAATGTCAACACCGTTGAGCACAAGTTTCACAAGATCGTTTTTGCTATCAGCGTCTACCTTGATTTGACCATCCGACAACGAACCATCAATAAAGTAAGTGCCTGCAGCTTTGATAATAGCTTCCGTTCCAGAAACTGCAACATTTGTATCGCAATTTTCGGTAGTTATAGAATTGTTTTTCAGATGGATAAACATAGCTCCATCAGCCGAATATTCGTAATCGGAAGGCTTTTCGGCAAAAGAAACTATAGTTTGTTCTTGTTTTTGTTCCTCTATTTCGTTTTGAGGCAACAGCAAATCGTCTTTTTCCCAAATCTTTTTGCATCCCGGGGCAAGCACAGCAAGACACAAAGAAGGGATAATCAGTTTTTTGATGTCCATTTTAATATCGTTTAATAAGTGATTGAGTTTTATTACGCTGCAAAGATAGGCGTAATTGAGTAATTACACTATTAATAATTATTAAAATGGACAAAAAAACCTAAATCATTTTATCTCCACCCGGGCACAATCCAACCGTTTTCCTCAAAGTCTAAACCTTTAACATATTCGTAACCAACTGGTTGAGAATAACTTTTTATCTGGGCAAAATTTTGAGCATCAACAGCATACCACGAAACGGTATCATCGTTTTTGATACGAATTGTCCAAGTAAAAATATTGCCCATTATAAATACCTCATCGGCATGAAGGTCAACAGGAGGAATATCCACCATCTTAATCTCTTTTTCAGGCATGGTTATCACATACAATTTGCCATTTTGGTCGAAAAACATTCCAAGACTATGCATACCGGTAAATTCAGTAACAAAGATATGGCAAGGAACGATTTGTTGGTCGAGTTCAATTTTTTGAACATTGGGGTTGCCTTTCTCCATTTTAAGATTAAAAAGACAATTGCGGCTATCGGTGATTAGATAACCATTGTCGTAACGTTTTTTTGACGTGGGATTTCCGGCAATCTCCACAGCAGGAAAAACAAAACCGGCATCACTGAGCGCATCAGTAAACATCTGCGATTTTGGTTCATTCACCTTATTACTATCTTTGATCACAAACTCTATTTTAGAATCAGTAATACGAAAAACATCATCGGGCATTTCAAAATCTACACGTCCCGACTGCGATTCCATAAGTTGGTATAGCGGAATTTGAGGACCAAACACCATCTCGGGTTTAATACGCATCGAAATAGCTTCCTCGGTAAGCATTTTTAGCGACACTGCACGTCCAAAAAGCGTATCTGGAAGACAATCATAAGCAGCAAGTTGACGAGCTTGATATTCGGGAAGAATACTATCGTATTGATTGATGGTATAAGTAGTTCCGTCCAAACCAGAGCACACAATTTTTTTGTTTTCAGTTTTGCGAACCACAAAATCGTCAACCACCGAGCTATAAAGAATAAATGGAGTAGTATAAGCCTCAACGGTAAAAAAATTGTATATCCACGGCAATTGCCAAAGGCAAATAACAGCCGTCACAATTATGAGATATATCTGTGCAATGCGTTTCATAACTAATCTTGAAGACCCTCCTTGAAGTCAGATAATGAGATAACCGGCAGCAAAGCGGCTCCAAATGCCAACGGCACAAGCCACCACAACGACGGCAAATATGCGCCGGGGGTGTCGGTTATGATAAACAATTTTAAAACAAATACGGACAAAATAGTCTGAAAAACCCGCTTTTTCCAAACCGGCTCAACTACCACCCAAATAGTAAGGTAATAGGCACAAAAACCTGCTAAAAACCAAGGAATTGCGGTTAAAAGAATGCGCGACACAATTTCGTTTGGAAGAATATGCGAAGCAAAAACGTAGAGCACCGCAAAACAAATCAATGAACACATCACAAGAATACCTGTGCCAAACAGCATCATAGCACCAACCGACTTGATATATCCACACGGAAGGTGCAGTGTAAGTTTTAAACACTTGCGGTGCATCTCGGGCGCAAACTGAAAAACTGCGCCGCCAATGCCAACAATCAGAGGCAGATATTTGATGATTGTTATAAGCGAATCGTCTTTTGAAAGATAATATTCCCATAGTGCTGCCATACCCGAAAGGTCGCCCACACGTTTTAGATAAATGCCTGCGTAGGAAGCAAAACCAATTAGTAATAAGCACGCTACGGCATAATACCATTTGGTTTTAATCCATTCTTTATAAAAAATAGCGTTAATCATTGTTAATCAATATTTTCCAGTTAAACCAATAAAAGCATCTTCAAGATTAATTGTTTCAGATTCAATAGCCGAATAGCGAATGTTGTGCTGATGCAAAATTTGCTCAACGTCTTGTTGCGATTTAAACGAACAGAATTCAAGTTTATCTCGAAGAAACTCAGGATGATATAATCCATCAATCTCACCGTTGACATCACCCTCAGCATCTGAACAGCGGTAAAGTCTAATACCCGAAAGCAATTCGGAAACTGACATCTGAACTAATATTTTTCCGTAATCCATTATTATACAATCGTCTACCAGATTTTCCATATCTTGGATTATGTGCGATGTAAGAAAAACCGTCTTGCCCTCGCTCTTAGCATAATCTTGAAGATATTCAACAAAAAGACGACGATAGCCGGGGTCGAGTCCAAGCGAAAAATCATCGAGCACAAGCAATTCAGGATTCTGGGCAAGTATTAATCCGAGAGCTACTTGACTGCGTTGTCCGTTGCTCATCTTATTTATTTTTTGACTTGGCGATACTTTCAGTTTATTCATCAGTTCATAATATGCCTCCTTTTTCCATTGACCGGGATAAAATGCAGAATAGAATTTTTCTATTTGCGAAATGTTCATAAACTGATACTGAACGTGCCCCTCAATAAGCAAACCAATCTTTTTGCGCACCTCGGGATTGATGGCATTAGCCGGCTGTCCAAAAATCAAACAATCGCCACTGTAAGGTTTCAAATAACCGCTTAAAATGTTGATAGTTGTGGTTTTGCCAGTACCGTTTTTGCCCAAAAGCCCAAGTATACGACCTTTGGGTACTGAAAAGTTTAAATCACGATAAATAAGCCTTTTACCATAATAATGAGTCAAATTTGTACATTCTATCAAATTTTCCATAACATATATTTTTAAAATACCAGACCTATGCAACAATTCGCAACCATTCGGCTACGCTTGCAATATATTGCATTGGTAGATCTTGTGTAAGTATAATCTACTAATATATAAGGTTTTATATTATCAGATTTGATATTTACCGAATACTTTGCCCCCAACTGTGCAGAAAACCTTCTACTGCATAGAAAATCATATTCACGCAAAAGCAGCAATGTTTGTGACGGAGGAATATTCTGACCTTCTGTTAATTGCACGTACACACCATCAAAAAACGGAGTGCCGTTGCCACTGCCAAAACCTCCGCCAATCGAATACGAAATCTCATTGCGTCTTACTCTATATAACTCGGAATATAATGCGTTTAAATTATTATAATTGATGTCTTGAATGCGATAAAACGGATACTTAAAAGCATTGGTAACACGTTCTGTACGACCAACCGACAATTCCATTCTTCGTTCTATACTGCTACCTTTCCAATGCAGTGAATATTCAGCCGAAAGAGTTGTTATAGATTTATCACTGATTTTCAACGGATCGTAATACTCCACATCGGTAGAGCCGTTTTTATTGCTAACAATTTTGTATATGTTGCGATATGCAAAAAGTTCTTTTTTATTATAACCAAGACTAATGAGATGACGTAACACAGACGACTGTTTAAAGTCAACAACTGATTGATATTCAAAAGTTTTACCATCGTGACATTCAAACGAAATAGTGTAAGGAGACTTTTTGCCATAAAAACCATCCCGATTGATCCATTCTGCCGAATTATAAATACGCAATTTCCAAAAAGAAAAATCTATTTGAAAATCAACTCCTTTATATTCATCAGATAACGGTATTTCCCTATTTTTGTCGGTAAATCCTTCGCTGCAAGTAAGTTCTCGAGCACCCCAAAACGCACCGTAACTTATGATGGAATAATAAACTACATCAGTTGTACCGCATATTGAGTATTTCATTCCCTCATTGCTACGCCTATAAATATATGCCGCACCAAGCGAAACAAATGGGAAATTGTATTTAACACCCAAACCTAAGTTCATATCCATAAGCGAGTTGGCATGACGAGCATCTTTTCGCTTGGCATAATTAGCAGCTGTGTAATCAATCTCAGCCCCAAAACAAAAACGAGGTGTATTATTATAAGCCACCTTGCCCACAAGATGAAACCTCTCAAGATTCGTTGTACCACGATTTGTGTCGGCTTCCTCCACAATATCAAACGGTTTATCCTCGGGATTGATAAACACCGAGCCTGCCGCTTTTTGCTGCCATAGATTATTATAATCAATTAAACCATAGCATATTACACGATCATTAAGACGATAAACAGACTTTGCATATGCACCTACCGAAAATTCGCTTTCACCATTGCTATAATTGCAAAAACCGCCGGAACCAAAATGCGACGAAATTCCCGCCGTAGTAACGCGCACTGAATCAACAATATCAGTCAAAAAAGCTGAGTTATCGTTACAATAATAAGGCAAAGAAACAATCTGCGCACCGGCTGGAACAATTGTTCCAGCGGCAACGCAAATTGCAGGTATCATGTGCTTAAAGCCAAACATATTAATCTCTCAACGAAGATTGTTTTCTTTGGTGAAAATCGTTGGAACTATTATTGGTGTCAACATAAATAATGTGTGCACCTTGTTTGATAGAGGCCTCGGCATCAATTCCTGATGGGTCGGTAGAGCCTTTTTCTTGATCAGAAGTTCCCAATGCGTAGTTATACACGAGTTTGCCCTCGTTTTCGGGTAGAGCCTCGGTTGCAGTTTTGTCTACGTTGCGGTAGATAGTATAACCGAGTTTAGAGGTTAACGCAATAGAACCTGCATCCACACCAGCAGTTAAGCGTTTTGTATTTTTGTCGTGTGCGGCAGAAAACACTTCCACACCGTCTACAATACTTTCTGTGGGGGCTTTAACACTTCGGTTAACCGGCTGATTTCCACCCGGATTGTAATAGTAGTTAGCTTCAGTGGTAGCAAAAACTTTAGGAGATTCCTCGGTTGTGAAAACCACAAATGCGGGAGCGGTATTGCTGAGTGTCCATCCTGTGCCTAAACCATATAGAGCAGCTTTAAAATGCTGTGCTGCGGGTATTGATGCATCAACGGCATACTTTGAGTGGGTAAACACCTCGGGATCGTAGCAAGCATAATATGCAGGGTTGGCTAAATTAACCGACTTAGAATATGTAGTAGTATTGTCGATAGAACTTGCAAAACTTATTACTTTCTGCTCATATGGTTCAAATGAGATTTCTCCCTCAAAATACCAAATTGCCTGCCAACAAGGAATAAACCCTTGATCCTTGTAGATTAGGTTTCCCGACTCGTCAACGTTTTTATTGTTGCCTTGAGCATTAGATGGATCAGCAGCACCAAGACAGATATTTTTAAGAGTAGCAGGTTGGTCGCTGTTGTTGTAGAGGATACAATATTGGTCGTTGGAAAACGAAGTGCTACCATTGTCGGTCGGACATCCGGCATTATAAAGTTCTTTGATAACAATTTGATTAGTAACCGATTGATCAAGTGTATGATTGACAGCTTCGTTAGCATTCCACGAAGACGTTACTACAATTTGCGAAAGAGTTCCATTTTTGATAATTTTCTTTCCGTTGGCGGAGGTAATATATGAAGTAGAAGCAGCATAAACTCCAACCGGAACAGTAAAAACTGCAACACCCGATTCGTTGGTGGTTTCGGTGTATGAGGTATTATTATCAGCGTTAAGCTTTACTTCAACATCTTTGATAGCTTCAGAAAGTTTAATTGATACAGAGTATGTTTCCACACCGGGCACAGGAGTAGGTGTAGGTGTGGGTGTTGGAGTAGGTGTAGGCGCCGGAATAGGTTCAGGTTCGGGTATAGGATCGTCGTCTTTGCACGACTGAAATAATAACACCGGCATAGCGGCTAACAGAATGTAAAATAGTTTTTTCATTTTTTTCAATTTTAGATTTATAATAATTTTAACTTTAACGACATACCATAATAAAAGCGCGGAATATATGCACTCTCATAAAGTGAAGAATAAAGACCTGATTGAGAAGACTTTACAAGTCCGTTGTTAACAAAAAAATTGTTTGCATAAAACGTTACCGATGCACGATTTCCTATCTCTTTAGTAACAGAGATATTGGCAGAACAATAAAAGGAAATGTTGTCGGGATTAAACGTATAGCGGTAGTTAGACTTGGCCACAAGTTTAGCCAAATCATTGTAAAGTTGAGTGTCATTGTCTTTTGCAGCAGCATATGCAGGATAAAACGGCAATGGCTCATTTGGATTTTCCCATGTGGAGTAATACTTTGGATACACCACAACATAGTTATCTCGCATATCCGAAGTGTAAGGCACTCCACCAAACAAGTCAGGCTCATCACTCGCAAAAGCAATATTTTCAGAATGTTGAGATATTGAACGTCTAAAATTATACAGCGATGATTCAAACCTTATAGATACTATCATTCGTATTTTTGGTATATGAGTAGTAGTTGTAATATTTTGATTAACAGCGGCATTTATACTACCATTAGCAGCAGAAGCACTACTGCCATACGAAGTAGAATAGTTAGAACTACCCTCATACCAACCAATGTAGCGATATGGCGACCCATCAGACATATGTGTAGAAGTTGGCGAATATTTTATAATATTGGTATTCAATCCTTTGTAATGATAATAATTGCCATCTACACGTATTTGGGTAAAAGCCGCCTTTATTTTTGCAAAATCAACAATCCACTCAACACCATAACGTACTGTTTTAGAAGCGTTTGTATAAGCAATATTGGTATTTAGTGCTTTTTTTTCGGTATAATTCAATGTCTGAGGTTCAGAAACTCCAGAACGGTCGGCTACGGTAATTATGCCAGTTTCGTGGTCTACTGAATATATACGGTTTTCGGGGTCTATACCCGATTGTTCAACATCGGCAATAGATGTAGCACGATATGTAAACGGAGTATATAAATATTCACTTGCATATGGATGCTCCACTACATTATAATAGGCCGAAATATTGATTTTAGTCTTAAGTATTTCTGCCTGAATACCAATTTCGTTTTGAACAGAATACTGCCATTTTAAATTACTATTGTACAAAGCCTTAAACGGACGACTATAATACGTTGAGTAAGATTTACCGTCAGACAATACCCCGGGAGCAAATACAAGTACATCGTAGTAATCTGGAGAAGGATAAAGCACCTCAAAAGATGGTAACTTTACACTTCTTCCTCTCCCTACATAAATGTTTAACATAGAAAAAGTGCGGTCAGCAACATTCCAAAAAGTATATTTAAGATTAGCCCGTGGACTGAAACTCGATACTGTGCCATATTCTGACTGACTGATAATTGTATAATCATTTCTCACACCGAGAGTTAATTCCACCTTAGACCCATTATGTCCAGAATGTGAAATCCTATCTTCGGCGTATACCGACAAGTTATGCATAAAAGGTAAACGATCGTAACGATATTCGCGCCACGATGGAGCCGTCATTATGTCATTGTAATAAGTGCCACGACCATTATTGCCGGTAGTGGAATATTGCGCCCCAACAGATATTCGGTTGTCGGCAACAAAGATTTTTTTGTTGAGCACTGCCTTGGTTTTCACATCAAAACTCACAGGCTCTGAATTATTGAATGATAACACACTCCAATAACCAACCGGGCCCATAATAATTTGAGCATTAGGGTCTTGATTGTAATCTGCCGCCATATAATATCCTTCATCTACGGTATGAATATTGGCTTGTGATGATGGAGCATTTTTATTAACATTAGTTTCTGTAGTTTTATCAGACAAAGATGCAGCCACAGATAGATCAATATTAGTAAGCCACGTTTTGTTAGCAAGATAGTCTATTTTGAAAAATGCTCTCACAAACTTGTCATTCACCTTAGTATAATCAGTAGAAAAAGCATCGGGGTCGTTTTCTGAATTGTATCCGCCTACATTTGCACTTACAGAAGCATTAAGTAGCAACGGGGCACCCGACTTGGCAAAACTATTGAAATATCTGATATCAAAATTGTTACGGTTATAAGCCGTATAGGGCGACACTAAATTGGTAAAAGACTTTGCATGCTCCACTGAAACATTAAACACACCGGAACGATGCCCAACGGTAAAACCCTTGTCTACTGATATTTGTTTGGTATAAGGGTTGGTTGACATGCTTATCTCTATGGGAGACTTGCCTTTTTTGGTATTGATTTTTACAACACCATTGCTCAAATCACCGTATTCTACAGAAGGAATACCGGTTATCACCTCAACCGACTCAATATTTGATGTTGATATATTGCGAATAGCAGCACCTGCTGTCTCGTCTAAAACAGCATTGTTGGATACACGCACACCATCTATCTCAATGGCAGTACCAAACGAAGAATTGCCACCCTCAGCAGTTCCTGCACGCAAAAGAATGCGACTATCGCTCGTTAGCGACGAATTGTGTGTTTTGCCACCCGGCAGAAGCGCTCCAATATCACCGGCATTTAGTATTTGACTGTGTTCTAATGTTTTGCGATCAATTGTATATGCAGAGGCTGTTTCTTCAGAATTCTTTTTTGATGTTATAGTAACTTCGTTTAGTTTAAGACTCTCCTCATTTAACAACACAATCAATGGTACAGATAGTCTATTGATTTTAAATTCTTTTTTTTTCGTAACCAAGACAAATCACTGTAACAATTAACTCTTCGTCAGGAACATTTTTGATAATGAATTTTCCATCCTCATTGGTAATTGCCCAAAGCATATTATCGCCAACAACAACAGTAGCAAAAGCCAAAGGCGAATTATCCGACACAGATCTAACTTCGCCTTCAAGATTAAAAAACTGAGCAAATACCTCATTACCAACAAACAAAGACAACAGAATTGCCATCAATAGTCTACAATACATTACAGCCTCTTTACAAATACAATTACCGCTTTTTTATGACGGCAAAATTATATTTGCAAAAAAAATAGGGCAATCCCTAAAAGTAGGTATTTTGAATTACAATTTAAGCAAACCTTTTAAGTAATAAATAGCCTCTCGCAATATCACCGAGCCGGAAATATATAGTGCACCCACATACAGTATGCACGTTGTCAAAATTTTAACCGCAAGTAGCGCATAAACATTTGTAAAAAAGTCCGCTGCTTGCCACGCCACTGCGATAGCTCCAGCCGTTGCCAATAAATAAGGTGCAATATTTTTGAATACCTGAAATGTAGAAATGTTAATATAACGTTTTGTAACAATGTGTATTACAATCAAAAACAATAAGTTTACCGAAACGTAGCCAATGGCAATACATTCAAGTGCTTGGCTAATGGTGAAAAATAAAGTTGCAATCTGTGCCACACATCTGCAAATAGTTATCCACATAAGAGAACCGGATTGTCCCGCTGACAATAACTGTTTGTTGTATAAATGATAGGTGGAATAAAATGCAGCCCAAACGCACAAAATCTGCAATACAGTCACCGACGGAATCCATTTATCGCCAATGGCTAAAGGAATAATTTCGGGAGCAACAAATCCGAATCCAAACATACAGGGAAACGACACAAACACGCAAAAACGCATCAACTTGTTGAAAACCAGAGTTTTCTCTTGTTCAGCCGCCTTTACCAAAACAGGCTGAGCCACGCCTTCCAAAGCATTAGATATAGTCTGCTGCCCCAAGTTTGTCCATTTAGCACCCTGAGCGTAGATTCCAACTTGATATTTGTTGTAAGATTTTCCGATTATAAAAGTAAAAAGATTGTCGCCAATAGATGTAAAAATATTGGAAATCAACAACTTGATACTAAACGGCAGCATCTCCAAAACCGGCTTGAACGAAAACTTAAAACTCGGCCGCCATCCGCTGTAAAACCACATAAACATCATATTTACAGCAACATAGCAAACACTCTGCGCGGCAATGCCCCAATATGCAAAACCGTTGTAAGCCAAGATTACGCCGAGAGTTCCCGAAATTACCACTGCCGCAAACGATGACTTGGCTAAGCATTTGTTTTTAAGTTCCTTAGTAAGCATTCCGCTCGGCACAATACTAATACTTGCCGCCAAAACCGCAAGAAACTGAAACCGTCCCAAGGGAATAAGATCAGGTTCGTTTAGGAAACCTGCCAAAAGAGGCATCGTGAAAAAGAAAATCAAATATAGAGTAAGTCCGATTAGAAAACTGGTCCAAAAAACAGAGTTATAATCGTCGTAACTCACATTTTTTCGGTTGATTAGCGCAACACGGAAACCGCCTTCCTGAATCAAATACGAAAGGGCGATAAACACCGCCAAGAGATTAGCCATTCCGTAATCGTCCTCGCTGAGGATGCGGGCAAGGAAAACGCCGAACATCAGATTCAAAACCTGCTGAGTAACACTGCCTAAACCGCTCCAAAACAGTCCGTCGGCGGCTTTCTTTTTCAGATTTTCGGGATTCGGTGTTGTGTCAGGCATACTCAAAAATTTTTGCAAAGATAACAAAAAACACTACCTTTGCACTCGAAATCTAACAAAATTGAAAATGAAACCACACCTTATTATTATATGTGCAATAGCCGCGCTGCTGATGACAGGATGCGCAAAACCACAACCTAAACAGTTCGACTGCAACAAGATAAATCTCTCATTCACAGGCTACGAGGATATGCAGATAACATCCAACGATGAAGAAGTGTTCAACTGCTTCGACGAGAGGATGGGCGTTGCAATTCACCTCACCGAGAGCGAAGGCATCGAAAACACCGACAGCCTTATGCAAACCATTTACCGCCAAAAAACTCAGAACCTAGCGTTAGACAGCAAAACAAAAATAAGCGACAGCAACCGCAAAGATTTTGACAATCAGACACTTTCAGGCTTTTATGTTTCAGGCAACAGCAACAACCGAGGCGTTAATTGGCTTTTTGTAACGGCTCACGCCAAAAAAGCACCATTGTTATATTTTGTTGTAATATCATACACCGACGACGTTGACCCCGCAGAAACCGAGATGGTACTCAACTCGCTACAATGCAGCGCCGAAGAATAACTTAAAATGGAGACACTTAGAGAGATAATTGCAAATCACGACCTTAAAACGCTGTTTCAAAAATACCGCCAAGTGGTATTCTACGTTATTTTCGGCTGTGTAAGCACGTTGGTAAACATCATAGCGTTTTGGATAATCAACTCACTTTTTGGCGTTAACTACAAGTTAGCCAACGTGTTGAGTTGGTTTATAGCCGTTATGTGCGCCTACATCACCAACAAGATTTGGGTGTTTGAAAGCCGAGGCAAAACCGGCAAA
>JAGCNK010000036.1 GCA_017645985.1 Bacteroidales bacterium
AGTGAAGAAAGTTAAAAACGAGGACAGAACCTCGATAGTGTGCAGCAATTTGGTAATCGACCGCCACGGCATCACTGTTGACGCCTCGGTAGAGCAGCTCTGCCGTGAATGTAAGGTGGACGAAACCAAATGGGATTTGAAAGTTGAGTCGATAAGCCTTGACATAGTTAAAAGCAAGATACAGGGGGCGGGATTTTCGGGAAGTCTCAACATACCGCCATTCGGCGAGTATTCAAAATTAGGATACACTGCCGAATACAACGTAGCCGAAAAAGAGTTTGACTTTAAATGCAACATCGGCGGCAAGCACAGCTTTGATGTGTTCGGAGCCACGCTTACCCTCAACGAGCAGTCGTATATAGAAATAGCGCTCAAAAAAGGCGGCTTTTATCCTACCATTAGCGCCTCGGGCTCGATAAAGATCGACGCTCCGCTCTCGGAAGGAGGAATGAGGCTTCAGCTGCCCGAAATAGCATTCGAAGGAATGAAGATACGCCGCGAGAAACCTGTGTTTGAGCCTGGCGTATGGGATATGTCGGCGCTTGCAGATGTGGAGATGCCCAAGATAGCAGGCTTTGATTTTGCATTGTCAAACATATCACAAAAAGACGAGTCGATAAGCTTTGACGCAATGGTGTCGCTCAACGGCACTATCACCGGCGAAGGCTCTTTTGAAATAGTGGGCGACTTTGACCATTACAAGATAAAGCAGGTGAATGTGTCGAAAATATCAGTGGCATACCAGCAGCCGTTTTTCGGAGTGAAAGGCTCGCTCGAACTTAAGCGCGGCGACGAGACCTACGGCAACGGATTCCGTGGAAGCGTGAACCTTTCGCTAATGAACGACTGGAACTTCGACGCCGTAACAGTGTTTGGCAAAAAAGACCAGTTCAGATACTTCCTGGTGGATGTGTATGGCGAGAAAAAGTCGGGACTATTTACCATTCCGCCTTGTATCACAGTGCAGGGTCTCGGCGGCGGAGTGTACCACCGGATGAACCAGACCGTTGAAAACAACGAATTTGGCAAGGCGCTCTCCGGCATATGCTATGTGCCAGATAAGAAAGTGGGATTCGGATTTCTTGCCACGGCGCGTTTCTTCGTAGGACAGGAAAACGCCGTAAACGCCAAGACTTCGTTCGACATCCAGTTCAACGAGCATTGGGGTCTCAACTATTTTCAGATTACCGGCGACCTGGCTTTTATGAACGTTCCTGAGGGTATGGAAAAATTCAAAGCTAACGTGATGGACAAAGTGAAGAAAATGCAGAGCGACAACGGACTCGGCAAGCTCCACCTCAAGACACCCGACGATTTGCAAATGCCCGAAGACAAACAGGACGGCGTGCTCACTGCGTCGATACTGATGAAATTCGACGCCACCAACAAGACCTTCTTTGCCGATTTAAAAACCTTCCTTGATGCCGGATTTATCCACGGCACAGGTCCTGACAACCTTATGGTAGAGGCCAAAGCCCTTTTTGGCACCAAAGACTGGTATATACATATGGGCTCGCCCGACAAGCCCTGCGGCGTAAGCGTGCTGGGGCTGCTTAACACCAACAGCTATTTTATGCTCGGCAACCAGATACCTCCGCTGCCCGATCCTCCAGCCGAAGTGTGGGGCACTATGCCTTCGGATCAGAAAAACAAATATCTGTCAGCTAAGAATATGGACAATCTCTCCGACCTGTCCACTGGCAAAGGCGTGGCGTTCGGACTCAATTTCAAGGCGGGAGCCGAAATAAACCCCGTGCCGTTTTACGCCAAGTTCGACGTGGGCGCAGGTGTAGAGTTTCTGCTCGCCAACTACAAAGACGCGCACTGCAAAGGCCGCACTGACGAGATAGGCATCAAAGGCTGGTACGCACATGCGCAGATGTGGGCGTATCTCAACGCCGCCGTGGGCTTGAAGGTAAAAGTGTTTAGAAAAGAGCGCAAGTTTGACATTGCGGCACTGCACGCTGGAGCGGTGATGACTGGTATGGGACCTAACCCGTTTTATTTTGTGGGCAACCTCAACGCCTCGTACAGTCTGCTTGGCGGATTGGTGAAAGGCAGCTGCTCTATCGACCTGGAAATTGGCGAGAAGTGCGAACTGAAGCGTGGCAACGACCTCTTGGGCGAGAGCATACTGTCGGCACTCACACCCTCCGACGGCGAAACCGACGTGAACGTGTTTGCATCGCCACAGGCTGTGCTCAACATACCTGTGGATCACGAATTTGAGATGCTTGATGAGAATGAGAAACTCCAGCGCTATATTATCGAAATAGCCGAATATACCGTCACCGACAATACCACAGGCAAGCCGGTGGATGGAAAAAGAGTAACGGCAACCGACGGACTCACAGTGGTGTACAATCCTACCGAGCCGTTCGACACCAAGCACAGTTACAAAGTGTACGTAAAAGTGCTGTTCAAGCAGAGAGTAGGCAGCAGCTGGCAGCCAGTAAAAGATGACGACGGATCGGCATATTATGAGGATATGACAGTAAACTTCACCTCAGGAGAACGTCCTACTACGATAGATCCGGAGCATATCATCTGCTCGTATCCGCAGAACCTGATGTACAACTTTTACAAAGACCAGACCTACGACGGGTATATCTGCCTGATGTACAATTACCAATACCTGTTCCGTCCTGAGGCGCACAAGGGATTCAAACAGAAAGTAGTGATAACCAACAAGAAAGGCTACTATAAAGAGGTGGATTTCAGCACCAAACCTTCATCGGAAGTGCCAGGCGAGCGGCTCGAAATCACATTCAGCCTCCGCGACCTCGGACTTGAGAACAACACCGTGTACAAATTAGAGCTGATGAACATACCGCTCACCACCGTGAGCAGCATCGACCAGAACGTGGACAAGAAGTACACACAGGTAGGGGGCGGCAACACCAACGACACCATCGAAGTTCGCCACACCTCCGCATCCGGCACGCTCAACCAGATGGAGACCAAGACAATCTGCACCTTGAACTTCAAGACAAGCCGTTTCAATAAATTCTTAGATAAAATCAACAGTCTTGACATAGTCAACGGCGATGCCCTGAGCGTAGGCAGCGACACCTGGCGGCACTCGCTATCGGTCAACATCACCTCCAACGACTTTTTCGACGGCGTGGAGTGGCGCGGCACCGACAAGGTAGAGCCACTGATAGCCTTCGACATCGATTTAGCCAACACCAGCTGGTACGAGAATTCGATCTACAAGCAGTATTATTCCACATATACGGTCAAAGACGGCGAACAAGACCGCCCGTACAAGTTCCCGCCGCGCGACGCCATCGAAATCAACAACAACCGCGAGTGCCAGCACAACTATTTCCGCCTCGAACCATCGGAGATAGAGTCAGGACGACCCACGGGACTGTTTGAGATGGGCTCGATACACTACTGCGCCCTGTACCAGTTCGATGACGATGTCCGCGAGACCCGCATCAAGCTGCTCCGCAAGTCGGAAAGCAACATCCCGCTCAACCCCTTGGAGGACCAAATAGTGAAATACAACAATGCGGTGCCGTTCACCTCGGGACGCTACCCGTACTACATAATATACCGTCTGCCCGGCAAGAACACCGTTCTTGAGAGGGTTAAGGCCAACTTTATCTACAACAAATAAACTAACAATCACACACAAGCATCTATGACCAAGCATCTTACCATACTGATAGCAATCCTCCTCGCCGCCCTCGGGCTAAAGGCGCAGACCAAAGTATACCCCGTGCAAGTGACCATCAGCGGCAGCGGCGACATATCTGCCGAACTCTCAGAGCTCTACGGCGTAAAATCCACCCTGATGTTCACCTTCCAGTGCCTCGACCGCAGCGAAACAAGCCTCCCCGTGGCGGTGAAAGTTCGTCTCTATCCCTCCACTGGCCACGGCAAAGCCATAGAGAACAAGCTCCAGACTGGAAAGAAAACCTTTGATATCGGATTCGGACAGACCATCATAGAGCAGAAAAGCGAGCTTGAGAAATATTTTCTCAACGAGTACTCCACCCTTTCGCAGGCGGGCTACTACCAAAACGGACAATTAGCCGAAGGCAACTACATACTGCAGGTAACCTGCTACGACGCGCGCACCATCTCTCGCCAGATATCCAACACCGCCAAGATGTACCTCCACATCGACCAGTTCAACTACCCCACACTACTATTTCCACGCAACAATACCGACCTTGAACAATACACCACCAAACCCACAATATCATTTCAGTGGACATACTATGGCAAAACCGACCCAAAAATACGCTACCGATTCGAGCTTTGGGAAGTAATCAACGCCACCACCGTAGAAACCTACGTAAAGCAGACCAAACCCATTTTTACCGAAGAAGACCTATTTGTTACCCAAAAAAGCTATATGCCCGAACTACTCCAACTTCAAATAGGTCATAAATATTGTTGGCGCGTAACAGCCTACGACCCCGACGGCAAGCTCCCATTCAAGCGCGGAGGCGAGAGCGACGTCTACCAGTTCCAGTACCTCAACCCACCCGTGCCGGTAACCGGGCTTGCCAACAAAGTAACCGGCAAACAGATAAAGTACACCTGGAACGCCGACCGCAACCACACCAAATACTAC
>JAGCNK010000037.1 GCA_017645985.1 Bacteroidales bacterium
ATACGCAACCTCGAAAAAGAACTCAGCAAATCAGGCGTGGAGAAGGTTTTCAGAGAGTTTGACGAAGAGAATGACGGGGAAGTTTGCTCCAATTCCGAAAATTAATTTTGCATAATAATAATAAAGTGCGTAATTTTGCGATTGATACTAACCTCAAAACAAAGTGAAACACCTTATTATTATCATATCATTATTGATAGCCACCGCTGCCAGCGGACAGGTATTAAAAACTGAACTAACTATCGGCGAAGGAGTTACAAAAGCCGACATCTGCAAAAACAAAGCTGTGGCTTTTACCGCCAAGGCATATTTAGACAACGTGGAAACCACCGAGGCAACATTCTCGATGGATTTTGACGACGGAACAATTGTAAACAACGCTCAAGAAGGCACATTCAACCACTCATTCAGCCACGACGGAATTTTTATGCCGATGGTAAAGGCTGAGTACAACGGACTTACGGCGTATGCCAAAGTAACTGTGCAAGTGGGCAAAAGTCCCGACTTCAGCGGATTCAAAACCGACCTCGACGAAAACCAGATGGGCGTATGCCTGGGCGAATCGGTCGTCCTCGAAATGCCAATCGCCAGCGCAAAATCGGCATACAACCCGAGCTACACGCACACTGAACTCCTGCCACAATCTATATACGCTAAGGAATGGACTGCGGCAGTGAGGGTAAAACAGTTTGACAATCAAACCGTTGCCGACGGCTCAGAGTTTGAGTCGTTTACCGTCAGGCTCAACCATCAGAAATCGGGCGAAGTAAAAATCACGCTGTCTTGTCCCAACGGCAAAAGCATCGTTCTAAAAGACTTTTCCACAAGCGATTACAAGCTTGGACTCACAGGCAAAAACGATTTCGGCACACTGTATAATTACACCTTCGACCAAAAAAGCGCAACCACGCTCAACGCCACCATCTCCGACACACTGCTCCGCGAGGGGGCTTACAAGTCAGAAGAAGATTTTGCGCTGCTTGCCGGATGTCCGCTCAACGGCGACTGGAGCGTAACTGTGAAAACACAGTCGCTCGACTACGACGGCTACGCCGAACAATTTGCCATAGCATTCAACAGCGACTTAATTGAAAACAACCAGACATTCACCACCCAGACCTACGACACACGCCGTGCGGTATGGACAGGCACAGGAGTTTCGGCAACGTCGGAAGGCAAGTGCGAGGTAACACCCCAAGAGTATGGCGTAACAAGATACAACTATCTGATTAACGATGATTTCGGCTGTTTTCACGACACCACAGTATATGTGGAAGTTGAGAAACCATCGTTTGAAGGCATTGGCGACACCACCACATTCATCGGCGACGAAGTGGAGTTCAAAGACGTGACCACCTGGTCGGTACACAGCCATTGGATTTACGGCGACAAGACTCCCGACGAGGACGGCAACCCCGCACCTCACGCATATTACGAAAAAGGCGTCTACACAGTGATACTGCAATCAACCTCTGCCACAGGCTGTTCAGACCGTGACACGCAGCGTATCAACATTGTGCCCCGTCCGCTTGAAATCAAAGAGGTAAACATCTTTACGCCCAACGGCGACGGTCAGAACGACATTTTCACATTTTTCGACCCCGAAGATTCATTCCTCAAAAACGGCGGACTTACCCAAATGCCTGCCAACATCCGCTCCATCAAAGGAAAAATCTATAACACATACGGACAGACCATTTACAAATGGAACGAAGTGGAGGCGTCAGTGTTCGGCTGGGACGGCACTATCGACAACAAAGGCAGCAGAGACTGTCCTCCGGGAACATATTACTACGACATAATAGTCTACGGCAAAGACGGCAACAGTGTAAAACGCTCTGGCTCAATATATTTATATAGGGAAAAATGAAAATACTATCAGCACAGCAGACACGTCTCGCCGATGCGGCAACCATTAGCAATCAGCACATTACATCAGAAGAACTGATGGAACGTGCCGGCAATGCGCTTGCCTCTGAGATTCGCAGGCTGATAGACCACAAACAACCAGTTAAGATATTCTGCGGACCAGGCAACAACGGCGGCGACGGACTTGTGATTGCCCGTCTGCTTTTCAATTCGGGTTACGACGTAGAGGCATACTACATAAAGTCAAGCCGTTACTCCGCCGACTTTGAAGCCAACCGCGCCAAGCTGTCTCGTTGCGACAGCAACATCATCCATCCGATTGAGTTTCCCGAAGATATGCCCTCGCTCCCACCCTCGTGCGCCATTGTGGACGCACTGTTCGGCTCGGGACTCAACCGCCGTATCGAAGGCATTTCAGAATACGTCATCAAGAAAATCAACGCCGCCAAAGCTCTGGTAATTGCGGTAGACACACCGTCGGGACTTGCCGACTACGA
This sequence comes from Bacteroidales bacterium, assembly GCA_017645985.1. Lineage (GTDB taxonomy): Bacteria > Bacteroidota > Bacteroidia > Bacteroidales > UBA3824 > UBA3824. Next base: position 2,367 of record JAGCNK010000037.1, read on the forward strand.
CATTCCTGACGAAAACAACGCCGTGATACAAGCCTCGCACACATTGGCTATTCAAATTCCATTCGTGTCGATGCTTTTGCCCGAAAACTACCGTTACACCGGCGACGTTAAAACCGTCAACATAAATCTCGACCAAGAATTTATCAACCAGACAGATACGCCGTTCAGCCTATATGATGCCGACTCTGCCCGATATGTACTGCCACCCCGGCCTAAGTTTGCCCACAAGGGCACATTCGGACATTCGCTCATAATTGCAGGTTCGTACGGCAAGGCGGGTGCGGCTGTTCTGGCTTGCAAGGCCTGTCACCGCACTGGCACAGGACTGCTCACCGTGCACGTTCCAAAAAAATGTGTCGACATTATTCAGACCGCCACTCCCGAAACTATGGTGAGCATCGACGACAGCGACGAGCGGTTTGAAAACGTTCCCGACATCGACAAATATTCAGCCATAGGCATGGGTCCGGGCATAGGCACCGAGCCTTACACGCCCGACGCAATAATCAAAACCCTAAAAAAAGCCCGCGAACAGTCAAAACCTGTGGTAATAGACGCCGACGCGCTCAATATTTTAGGGTGCAACAACTACATACTCAGCCAGTTGCCACCTATGTCGATACTCACTCCGCACGTCAAGGAGTTTGACCGAGTTTTTGGCGAAAGCAAAAATAATTTGGAAAGAATCGAAAAAATACGCCATAATACGAAACTTTATTCAATAATTATAGTATTAAAAGGTGCATATTCTGTTGTCGGACTTCCGGACGGAACATTAAGTTTCAACACCACGGGCAATCCAGCAATGGCGACAGCAGGCAGCGGCGACGTTCTTACAGGAATCATAACGGCACTTTTGGCGCAAAAGCTAAGTTCCGAAGATGCAGCGCGTTACGGAGTTTACATACACGGTGCGGCGGGCGACATAGCGGCAAAAGAAATAGGCAATTGCGGCATTACAGCGCAGGACATAATAAAATATATTCCTCAAGCTGTGGAAAATACTAAAAAACCTGCAATTCCGTTTTGATATTAACGAATAATTGTTTAAAATTGCACAAATAATAGTTTTTACAAATACAATTAATAACATCACAATTATGAAAAAAATCAATTATCTAATGGCTATGTTTGTAGCCGCAGTTTTATGTGTAGGATTGGTATCTTGCAAAAAAAGCAAAAACGACGACCCTGAAGCTAAGTATCTCACAGTTGACGAGTTCGCAAAATCTACATGGACAGGTGTTGACAACAACAGCAACACAATCACCCTCAAAGTAGAATCGGCTTCGGTTGCAAAACTCACTTACGTTCCTCAGACCGCAAAGAAAAACACCGACGGCACCCCGGTAACAGTCACCATCAACTACACCTTCAATGCTTCGTCAGCATCATTTGCAGGCACTGGAGATGACGGATTTTCTTACTCGGCTACGCTGTCTAGCGCAACTGCAATGAAGATTAAGATACCTACAGGATCTTTCGATTTGACACGTAATTAAAAGACAGAAACTAATTTAGAGACCGACGTTGAAATCAGCGTCGGTTTTTTTATGCCTTTTTCACTTCGGCAATATCGTTCTTGATAGCCAGGGCAAGCTGCTCAAGGTCAGAGAATTTCTTTTGGTCACGGATGCGGCGGTAAAGAAAAACGCGGACATTTTTAGAATAAATATCACCCTCAAAATCAAGAATATAAGCCTCAATTGTGGTAACTCCGCTGTCTGACACGGTAGGATTCTCGCCGATATTCACCACCGACTTGTAAAGAGCACCGTCAACCTGCAACTCGGCAGCATACACACCCGCCTTGGGAATAAGCTTGTCGACGCAATCGGGACTAATATTGGCTGTGGGGAAACCTATCTGAGTGCCGATGTGACGACCGTGAACCACTGTTCCCGAAATATAATAACTGTAGCCGAGAATAGAAGCCGCCTCCTCCACATTGCCTTCCAACAGAGCGTTGCGCACCAGGGTGCTGCTTGCCGAAATGCCGTTGAGCATAGCCGCGTCCAACCTCGACACCTCAAATCCGAAACGCTGTCCGTACAGTTTCAAAACCTCCACATCGCCCATACGGTCGCAACCGAAATGATTGTTGAACCCCGAAACCAAATGACGCATTCCCAGCTTGTCCACCATTACCTTGCGCATAAAATCTTCGGATTTTAGCGAGGCAAAAGTTTTATCGAAACGATGAACTACCAGATAATCAATACCAGTAGTAGACAGCACCTCAACTTTTTCTTCAGGTGAAAGAATAAGGTTAAGACCACGGTCGGGAAAAAGAACCTTGCGGGGATGCGGGTCGAAAGTGAGGATCACGCTCTTCAAATTGTTCGATTTGGCAGTGTCCACAAGCCTTTCTACAATAAGACGATGACCCATGTGCAGACCGTCGAAAGTGCCGACAGCCACACAAGTAGCACATTTGCAACGCTTTGCAAAATCGTCTATACCGTAAAAAATCTCCATCAGAGAGGTTGAAATAATTTTGGCGCAAAAATAAGTAACTTTTAAAACTTTTCTATCTTTGCATTACCAAAAAAACACACAATGAAACAATATCTCGACTTATTGCAACATATCCTCGACCACGGCGTCAAAAAGCAAGACCGCACGGGAACAGGCACTATAAGCACATTCGGCTACCAAATGAGGTTCAACCTCGAAGAGGGTTTCCCTTTGGTAACCACTAAGAAAGTGCATTTAAAATCAATCATTTACGAACTGCTGTGGTTCTTGAATGGCGACACCAACGTAAAATACCTCCAAGACCACGGAGTAAGAATTTGGAACGAATGGGCCGACGCTAACGGCGACCTCGGACCAGTCTACGGCTATCAGTGGCGTCATTGGCGCACTCCCGACGGCAAAGAGGTGGACCAGATTGCCAACCTCATCGAAGGATTGAAAAAAAATCCCGACTCTCGACGTCATATTGTTTCAGCTTGGAATCCCGCCGACGTAGACGATATGGCACTTCCACCCTGCCACACAATGTTTCAGTTCTATGTAGCCGACGGACGCCTGTCGTGCCAGCTGTACCAACGCAGCGGCGACACATTCCTCGGAATTCCCTTCAACATAGCATCTTACGCACTGTTGACAATGATGGTGGCACAGGTTTGCGGATTAAAGCCGGGCGACTTTGTCCACACCATAGGCGACGCGCACATCTATCTCAATCATATTGAGCAAGTTAAGCTGCAGCTCAGCCGCAACCCCTACCCTCTCCCAACAATGAAAATCAATCCAGAGGTTAAGGATATTTTCAGTTTCAAATACGAAGATTTCACCCTCGAAAACTACCAATGCCACCCGACAATCAAAGGGGAGATTTCGGTTTAAAAGGAATTGTCAATTATGAATTACGAAATACGAAGAAATAATTATGCATTATGAATTATGCATTATGAACTAAATTAACGCAATGGAAATCAACATAATAGTAGCCGCCGACGAGAACAACGGCATAGGCTCAGGCAACCAACTGCTCTGCCGTTTGAGCAAAGATTTAAAAAACTTCAAGGAACTAACTACAGGTCACGTAGTTGTGATGGGACGCAAAACATTTGAGTCGCTACCCAAAGGCGCATTGCCCAACCGCACCAACATAGTGATGAGCAAGAGCGAGCAGCGTTTTCCGGGATGCTACACCTGCACATCTGCCGACGAGGTTTTGGAACTTGCCAAAAAACACGAAAAAATCTTCATAATTGGTGGAGAATCAATATATAAGGAGTTTTTCGACCGTGCCCACCGCATCTACCTCACCCGCATACGCCACACCTTCGACAATGCCGATGTTTTCTTCCCCGAAATCGACGTTGAGGACAAATGGCGCATAATGTCTGTATCCGACGAAATTCCCGCCGACGACAAAAACGAATATCCGTTCTTCTTTGCAGTTTACGAAAGACTTTAACAATCAAAAAACATATTACAATGAAAAAGATTCTATTAATTCTTGCGGTGTTGATGATTCACACATCGCTCACAATGGCACAGGTAGTAGAAAGTGCCAAAACCATTCGCAATAAGGTTGCAGATTATGCTAAAAAACAAGGCATGGCTATAGAGTTGGTAAGTGAACAAGCTTTAACAATGACCAAGGGCGATTCGCAATATATTCTGATTGTCAATGGTGAAAATCCTACATACGTGGAACTTAGATTTGCCGACCTCGACATCACCGCCCGTAACTACGATCTTATGTTAAAAACCGCCAACCATATCAACCAAGGATCAAGCGTAGTAAAAGCATCTATAACACCCAACCGCACCACACTACGCCTTTCTACCGAAATGTTTGCTTTTGATGCTCAAAGCGTTACCGAACATTTTGAACACTATATCAACCTCATCAATCAATCGCTAAAAGAGTGCCGCGAACGTTACGACGAGTTTGCCGCAAACCTTCAGTTCACAGGTTTAAAAATGCCTTTTGAGGTATACTGTGCCGACATTATTAACGCCGATGCAAATGCAAACAGATTGAGCGAAATTAACGGCGAAATCAAATCGGCTGAAACTCAGTATATCCATATTGGATTATCACTGATTGTGCACGAAGAAGGAGAATATCCTATAGATGTGAGGTTTTGTAATCCCGACGGCACATTTGCGATAAGCGAGGAAAACGCAGAATTCTCTTTTTCTACCACGATGAAACTCACCAAAGATATGACTTTTTACGATTTAGGCGGATGGGGTTCAGCCACACCCGGATCATTAAAACCCGGCATCTACCGCTACGAACTATATTACAAAGGTAAGTTGTTTTATACGAGAGGGTTTGAAGTACAATAGTGCATTAAAACCGTTCATTGATTAAATTGTTCACTTAAAAAATGAACTTTATTACTCTTAATATCACTTCGTGTTAAGAATTGTATATTAGAATCATCAAAAAAGCGTTTTGAATTGATACATTTCAGTCCAAACGGGGCTTTTGGATCGTTGGCTAATGTTCTAAGCAAATTGATAGCAAATACTTGATCATCAGGCACAATCAAAGCCCTATCGCTTGCAATAAATCCACGCACATCTCTTCTAACTCCTGTAGCCATAAATCCAACCGACTGAGCACCAGATAGTTCTTTGATTATCACTATATTAGATACAAGATAAGCCTCTTCGCCCTTTCTGCTGCTGAGATAGTCGGGTATGATGTATACCTCATTAAAAAAGTTAGTTCCAGGTTGTGTTACATTATTGGAGTAAGCAAAAACCACTTCATACAAAGCACTATCTCCGTTGTTGCTTACAAAACTATTTTGATATTGGATGTTTTCTTTAGTAATACCAAAATAATTATCCATCACCTTTAAAGGAGAATTTGAGTTATATAATACAGATATCAGCATTGCTGCCAAAAAAGCCATTTTTATTCCCATAATTTGCATAATACTATCCTCCTAAACAATTAATTAGACAATTATTACACTAAATATTCATCAAAAAATAGACCGTTTTTCATTCCCGCCAATTACTCTGCACCAATATTTTGGGTGTAATCCATTTGCCTTGCATTGCTTCTTTGGGGATTACATTACCATCGTAATCTAAAAATTCACCTTTGGAATTTTTCTTGATTTTGTAGCATTGACCCGAAACTACAGTATTGCGAACTATCTGAACCAAGTCTTCAAATGATGCTTTGCGATGCTTGATGCCGATGTCTGCGCCTTTTTGGTTGTTGATAAAATCCATCTCGGAGTCGATGCTGTCGGGGAGGTTGGGCTCTGAGGGGTCGCACGATTCAAAATAGAGTTTCGATTTTTCTTCGTGTGCACGGCCAAGGGCAAGGGCTTTTGATTTTCCAATTTTTTGGGCAGTGAGTGCCATCCAAAGAGTGTGACGGAATGCATCTACCATTCCTCCCGAACCGTCGCCGTCGAATTCGGGGTCGTTGACGAGGGTCTGCGCTTCGGCGGCTGCCATTTGCGACAGTTTGTAGGTGCGCAGGGCTGCCAAGGGATGGTGACGAACCCATTTGCGCTCGGGCTGCGAAAGGTTTTTATATGACTGAAAGGCGTTTTGCGCCGTTGAAAATATGCTCATAGTGAGCAAAAATGCGAATACTATAAAGTGTTTCATTCTTCGTCGTCGGTTTCGTCGGAAGATTCCTTGTCGATAAT
>JAGCNK010000038.1 GCA_017645985.1 Bacteroidales bacterium
CACGAGCAGCCACCTCCCACGATGTCACAATAACTTTCATACATTTCGTTTTCTTCGGCATCCGCCTTCCAATTCTTCGCCTCGGCATCGGTGAAGTATTTTTTCTCTTTTTCGGGATAGAGTTCCTTAATATTTGCCATCCCCTGCGCAAAGGTGGCAGAAGCAAACATTGCCATAGCGGCTATCAATACTGTTTTTTTCATAATGCTAATAGATTTTTTTCTGATTTTTACTGCAAAAATAACGCAAATATTGGGATTTTATGGTGATTAATTGCGACGTCCACAAAAAAAATTGACGAAAAAAAACAAAAAATCGGCATTGTCAAATACTTTTTTACTATCTTTGCATTGATAATTTAAAACAACAGAAATAATGACAGATTCCAACATCCAATCTTCAGAGGTGGCAAGTTTTGACCAAAGTTATGCCGAACTGGAACGTATCAGCAAAGAACTCGAAAACACCGAAATTTCAGTTGACCTTATGTCTGATTATGCCAAGGAGTGTCTGCCTCTTGTGAGAGCGTGCAAGGAGAAGCTTACGCTGACCCAAAACGATGTAGACTTGCTGATGAAGGAGTTGGAAACCGAGAAATAACCTAAAAATGGAGTCTTCTCAACGCATTGTACACTCGCTCGCCGAAATCACAGGAAGCATAGGAAGATGTATCAAGCGTTTCTACGGCATTCACCGATGGGCCAAGGCCGAAATCACCAAGCTTAACCTTTTTCGCAACGGCAACTGCTATCCAGAACTGGTGCAGACCGAAAACGGCAAAACTATAGCCTCGTGCAAGGGCGTGATTTGGAGCCGCACTTACAACAAAATCAACCAGAAATTCATCGAAACTGTCGGCTCGCCGCTTGCCGACGGAATGACTGTGGTGTTTGAGTTTTACACCGTGTTTGACGACCGCCGCGGACTCTCGCTCGTTATCACCGACATTGACATCGACAGCGTTATCGGCGAATCGGCTCGCACCAAAATAGACACCATCAACCGTTTGAAATCCGAAGGCGTATTCGCCCTCAACCACAACATCCCCGAACCGCGCCTCATACAGCGTATTGCCGTGGTATCAGTGTCCACAGGCAAGGGCTACGCCGATTTTGCCGCCGCCATTGAGGGCAACAGCGAGGGATACAGATATTTTGCGCCGCTGTTTTCGGCGGCAATGGTGGGCGACCGCGCAGTGGGCGAGATTACCGCTCAGTTAGCTAACATCGCAGCGCACAAGCACCTTTTCGACGCCGTGGTGATAATACGTGGCGGAGGTGGCGACGCGTCGCTGGCGTTTTTCAACAGTTACGAACTGGCAAAAGCCGTGGCTGAGTTTCCGCTGCCGGTGCTCACAGGCATAGGTCACGCCACCAACAAGACCGCCGTAGAGGAAACGGCATATCACAGTTTTGCCACGCCGTCGGAACTTGCCAGCTACATCATCGACAAGACCCGTGACGCTGAGCGCAACTTCGTCAATCTTGTAAAGTCGATCCATCAAAAAATGTCGGCGATAGTAAGCCGAAACCAAAGCCGTCTTGCCGCCGAAAACCGCACCATAAAGATTCACATCTCCAACATCATCAACAACAACAGGCAGAAACTCCGCAGCACCACGCAGCGCATACATGCGCTTGCAATGCAAAAAATCAACGAAAACCGCCGCTACCGTCTCGCATTCGCCGTAAAGAGCATCGGCTCAAGTGTCAAAAACATTTCGTTAAAATATCTGTCGCGTATCGACGAGATACAGCAGTCGCTTGCCAATCCCAAAAAGCGCAACATCGGCGACATCTATTCCGGCAACGCCAAGATAACCTCTGCATCACAATTGCAGCCCGGCAACATAATAGAAATCAAGCTCAACGGCGGAGTGGTAAGGGCTGAGGTGAAGG
>JAGCNK010000039.1 GCA_017645985.1 Bacteroidales bacterium
GGGTCAGAATGTATGTTTTTCCCGTTCATTCTGTTCGACACACCGGTTAAGGTGTGCTCAAACGCCGTGTGCTTCCTGTCAGTATTTTCAATGTGCGTGGCGAAGTTTGCTTCTCAAATTTCGCGGTGCAAAGTTAAAGAGGATTTCCGTCTCCGCCAAACTTTCAATGTTTAGTTTTCGTTAAAGTTTCAAGTTTTTTTTTCACTTTCAACTCCTTCTTTCAACGTGCGTCGTTCTTTGTTTTTGCGGGTGCAAAGGTAAGGACTTTTTATCCCTACTTCCAAATTTTTTGGGTGTTTTTTTTATAGTTTTTTCAAAATATTTTCAACCGCCTGATTTTGCACCAAATACAGAGGTTAAAATTTGACCAAACTAATCGTTAGATGCTCGATTTGCGCGTTTACGCTCGGTTTCGTCGAGGATAATTTTGCGGAGACGGATGGTTTTTGGCGTAACTTCTACGTATTCGTCGTCCTTTATATATTCCATGCACTCTTCGAGCGACATCTTTGTGGCAGGTTCGATCATCACCTTGTCGTCGGAACCAGATGCACGCATATTGGTAAGCTTCTTGGTTTTGCAAACGTTGATAACGATGTCGTCCTGACGTGTGTTCTCTCCTATTATCTCGCCAGAGTACACCTCATCGCCCGGATCGATAAAGAATTTGCCACGGCTCTGAAGGTTGTTGATGGCGTAAGGAATGGCTGTACCTGTTTCCAAAGCGATGAGCGAGCCGTTGCGTTCCTGCGAGAGGTCGCCACGCCAAGGTTCAAAGTCTTTGAAACGGTGTGCTATGATAGCCTCGCCCTCGGTAGATGTGAGGAGCGGGTTGGTAAGTCCGATAATGCCGCGCGACGGAATAGCGAACTCCATAAACACACGGTCGTCTTTGGTCTCCATGCTGAGCATATCGCCTTTGCGACGCTGAACAATGTCGATAACCTTTGACGAGAAGTTTTCGGGAACTTCGACAGTAAGCTGCTCAACGGGCTCGTACTTCTGTCCGTCCACCTCCTTTATAATAACCTTGGGCTGACCGAGCTGGAGCTCGTAACCCTCGCGGCGCATAGTTTCAACTAGCACGGCAAGATGGAGGATACCACGGCCAAACACTTGGAGCTTTTCGGGAGAGTCGGTCTCCTCTACACGGAGAGCAAGGTTCTTCTCTGTCTCCTTAAAAAGACGCTCGCGAAGGTGGCGCGATGTTACGAACTTGCCTTCCTTGCCGAAGAAAGGTGAATTGTTGATAGTGAAGAGCATACTCATTGTAGGCTCGTCCACATGGATGCGTTTGAGCTCCTCAGGGTTCTCGGGGTCGGCAACAGTGTCGCCGATATCAAAAGAGTCGAGACCAAGGATAGCGCAGATTTCGCCGCAGGGAAGTTCCTGCTTGCATTTTTCCTTGCCAAGGCCTTCGAATGTATAGAGTTCTTTGATGGTGGATTTTTCGATAGCTCCGTCGGCTTTCATCACAGCCACGGTCTGTCCAGCCTTGATGCTGCCACGGAAAATACGTCCGATAGCGATGCGGCCCTGGTACGAAGAATAGTCTAACGAGCTGATCTGCATCTGCAAAGGACCTTCCACAACTTTGGGAGCGGGAATATGCTTAATAATAAGGTCTAAGAGGTAAGATACATCCTGAGTGGGTGTTTTCCAATCGGGGCCCATCCAACCTGCCTTGCTGCTACCGTAAGCAACGGGGAAGTCGAGCTGGTCTTCAGAAGCGTCGAGACTGAACATCAGGTCGAACACCGACTCGTACACCTGTTCGGGAGTACAGTTGGGTTTGTCTACCTTGTTGACTACCACAATGGGCTTGAGTTTGAGTTCGATAGCCTTCTGGAGTACGAAACGGGTCTGAGGCATAGGGCCTTCGAAAGCGTCGACAAGAAGGATAACGCCGTCGGCCATATTGAGCACGCGCTCCACCTCGCCACCGAAGTCGCTGTGACCAGGGGTGTCGATGATGTTGATTTTTACGCCTTTGTAACGTACCGATACGTTTTTAGAAAGGATTGTTATGCCGCGTTCGCGTTCGAGGTCGTTGTTGTCGAGAATGAGGTCTTTAACCTCCTGGTTGTCGCGGAAAAGGTGCGACTGGTGCAAAATTCGGTCGACCAAAGTGGTTTTGCCGTGGTCGACGTGCGCTATTATAGCAATGTTTCTAATATCCTGCATTGTGGTATCAATTAATATTTTATAGGTTGCAAAAGTAAGATAGTTTGTTGGTTATAATGTTATGTTTAAATTAAGATTTTATAATTTGTAACAAAAAAGGCCGCCTTTATGGGGCAGCCTTTTTATGTGTTAGGGTTTATAGATTGCTAACGTAAGAGAGTTACGTTGCCGATCTTCTTGTAGATCTTGCCGTTCTCGAAGATGCAGTTGCACTTCCAAACGTATACATCCTGGTTGCAGAGCGATCCACGGTAGTAACCGTTCCAACCGATTTCAGGATCTGTGCTTTCAAATATCTTCTCGCCGTAGCGGTTGAATATCTGGAGCTTGTAGGTGCCAGCCTTGATGCCTGTTCTCGGTGTGGGTATGAATACCCAGTTGTGAGTCTTAACTTCGTGGCCGTCGTTAGGACCGGCGGTGTTGGGTCTGAACGCGGTCGGGAAGCGGAGCATTCCTTCGGGCTCAACCCTTACGTGGGTCTCGGTGCCTACTGTTGTACAGCCTTCTTTAGATGTTACCTTGAGAGTTACGTAGAAGTCGCCATCCTGAGTGTAGTAGTGGGTAGGCTCTTTCTCGACAGATGTTTCACCGTCGCCGAAATCCCAGAGGTATGTAGCACCGTTGATCGAGGTGTTGCTGGTGTAGAGTGCCTGGTTGGGCAGACGTACAGTGTCAGGATAAGCCTCGTATTCAACAACCGGAGTAGAGAATACTGTAACAGTATCAGTTCTCATATAGAGCTCGCCGTCGGTGCCAGGACCGTAAGCGTACTGGTAGAGCAAGTATCTTCCAGGCTTGTTGAAGAGATATGTTGCGAGCTTGTCGTGAGCCACCATCAACTGAGCGTTAAGCTTGAGAGTGTCGGCTACCTCGTAGATATCCCATCTTACAGAGTCGGCGTAGAGCACTTCCTCGATGAGCTCGTGGAGATACGGTTCGCAACCCTCGAATCCAGTAGACTGCATTGTGCGCTTCGGCGGTGCGGGATCGATAATTACCACCTGAGTATCGCTTGCTGCGCAGTACTTATTCTTAACGTCGAGCACAATCTTGTACTCACCGAATTCAGCATACTTGTGAGTCAAGGTCTTAGCGTATTCAGTATTGTCGTTCCAAACAGTGCCTTGTCCGTCGCCATAAGCCCAAGCGTATCTTACATTGTTGCCCGGAACCTCAACAGCGTAGAGGCTGAACTGAGTAGAGGGCTGCATCTGACGCTGCGGCGAAACGGTAAACTTGGCGGTGGGCACTGAGAATACTGTGATATCGCTCGAGTCGGTGTTGTAGCAGGTCTGGTTGCCCGGAATCTTGATGCCGGTGGTGAGCCAGATTGTGAGAGTGCTGTCGTGGTCAGAATTGTTGTAGAACGTGCGCTCCAGTATATCGTCGTGGTCGGTGGTTTCAACCGAAGTGATATTACCGAAGTTCCAGATGTAGAATGTAGAGCCGGTAGAGTCGGTGTCGATAGTAGTGTTGGCAAACTCAGCGGTAAACGGTGAGCAACCTGCTGCAGTCTTGGGCACTACTGTAAATTCGGCATCGGGAGCCACGTAGTAAGATACGCGGACGGTATCCTCGGCGTAACATGTGATTCCATTGGTGTTAGCGGCTTGAACTTTATCGTCCCAAGCGGTAACGTGCCATACAATCACGTTGGTAACTGCGGCGAGTTCGGTAACCTTAGTTGTAACGCTGCTTGCCGCCATGTATTTAGCAGAACCGAAAGGAGTATCCCAGTAACCAGTCCACTTGTCACCGATAAGGGCGTTGCCTAACGGGCCGGTAGCATGGAGAACTGTAGAATCCTCGCAGAGGTGCTGGTCGAAACCTGCGCTGACTGTGAATCCGTAGTTGTAAATGCTTACGGAGTCGATAGCGGTGAATCCGTTGCGAGTAACATTCCAGTAGAGAGTATTCTTACCGGGATGGAGCTTGCGTACCCAAGTGTTGGGCTTGGTGGGATCTTCAAATTCGCAACCACGCTCTGCAGATGTCCAGTGACCAACTGCGCCGATGGGTCGTTCAGCATGGAGCTGGATAGAATCCACACATATTGCCTTGTCGGTACCAGCATTAACTTTAAATGCTATGTAGTCGATTTCTACGAAGCTTTCTGCCTTACATTCAGGAACTTTTGTGTGTGTTCCAGGAATGATGTTCGGGTTAAGTGTAGCAATATATCTAAACTTGTTGACACCAGACGAAAGCGATTCGAAGATTGTAACCGAGTCATTAGGCGACTGAGCTGTACCACTACCGATGTAAGGCTTCCACACTACGCTATAGATAGCATCACCATTAGCATCGTTCTTGGTGGGCTGACCGTGAACAGGCGGAGAATTCTTGGATGTAGTGGACTGAACATTGGGTTCGTTAAGCATATCACCGTCGACTGTAAAATTGTAGCAGTAAACTATGACATTAGCGTAACCATCACAACCAGTATTATCGTCATGGATGTGCCATGTGAATGCATTGGCGTAGCCACGTCCGTCGTCGTTGTAGAAGAGACCCGAAACTTCGGGGTTGCTAATAGAATTATTGTCGAACACAGGTCCGTCGCCACCAGAGAACGATTCAGACGATGTGCTACCAGCCCATGTCCATTCGCCTGTCTGACCAGGCTCAAGCGGTGTGCCGTGGAGGTATGCGAATGTGTCGCAAGTGGGGAAGTCAGTACCAGCTTGGATATTGAGCTTCTTGTTGTCAATCACAATCTGAGTAGCAGTGTGGCAGTTCATTTTGCCATTGGTAACCTCCCAACGGATAGTGTTGGGACCAGGTTGTAAATCAGTGATTCTGATTACACGATTAGTTCTGTCACTTTCATAGTTACCTTGACCATTGGGTATCGACCAGAGTCCTTGACCAGGTGTCTCAAGAGCCTCAAGGTCGATGTAGTCGGTACAAATCTGACGGTCGCCACCGAGAATCTTGGTATCAACCTTCACGTTGGTAACCACAACCTTCGACTCTGATGTACAATCGTTGTATGTAACAGACCAGATAAGCTCGGTGGGAACAGAAGGACGGAGACCCGATACGATGGTGAAAGGATCTTTCTCGTTGACGAAGTTACCACCTGACCAGTGACCTTCAGCGCCGTCGGGCAGCTGAGCCTCCAGTTTGGTAGATGATCCGCAGACCTCAAATTCCTGACCTGCGTATGCTACGAACTGGTTGTTGCTGATGTGAACCTCAACAGAATCTTTACATACAGTGTTAGGATCACCATTATAAGGTTTGGATTCAACAACCCACTTAATGGTGTTGACACCTTGCTTAACATCAGAGATATAGGTGATATTGGATGTTTCGTTCTCGATAGTGAAGCTACCGTTAACAAGTCTCCAGTAACCCTTGCCGCCCTCGGGAGGAACGTTACCAACGAGCTGTTTAGACTCTTCGGTGCTACAAACTACCAAATCCCTGCCTGAGAGTGCCTCAACTGTGTAGTTTTCGACATCAACCTGGGCTCTCGACTTACAAGAAGCGAGACCGTGACGACGAGGAGATTCTACTGTCCAGAATACTGTGTTGGCGCCGATAGCTCTTACAAACATCGTAGTCTGGTTGTTGGTAGAAGAAGAAACCTGAGCTGTGGACGGATATTCCCAATAAGTGATAGCGTCCTTGTTGGTGGGCTTGTTGCCTATGAGCGAAACCTGACCGTTACATACGGGGTTCTTGCCCGCCATAGAAGCCTCGGCTGTAGACTGAACAGCATCTACGTACAATACTGCCTCAGCGTTACATCCGTTCTCTTCGATACTCCACTTGAGAGTGTGAGTTCCGGCGTTCTTAACTCTGATGGTTGCGTTAGCCATAGAAGTGTCGTCGATAAACTCGATACCGTTAGACAATGTAGTCCAGTGTCCCTTGCCGCCGATATTAGCATTAGCGGGTGTAGCGGAGATGGTTACCTCGCCATTGTGTTCAAGCTGGCAAACCTGGAGAGTGTCGGAATCGCCGTCGCCCGAAACTGATGTAGTAACACTGTTGGCGCGAACTACAATGGTGTCGACACTTTGGCACTTGCCACGCTCGATAGTCCAAGTAATATAGTTGTAGTCGAGACTGAGGTCCGAAACGTTAACTTCGTTGCTCAAAGAGTTGTCAAACTTGCCTCGGCCTTGAATTACCGTCCAATGACCAGATTCGCCAGCGATAAGCGGCTTGTTGGCGGTGAGCGGAGTCTTGGTGTCGCAGACGTTGAGCGACGAGAGAACGATGTTGGCCTTTTCAGGAGTCATATTCCAAACTTCAACATCTGTCTTGAAATCGCAACCGTCCTGACCATTCTCGGGCGGAACTTGAACAGTCCACTTCAAGATGTTCTTGCCAGAGCCAAGGTTGATAGCGGTAGCGTTGTTGGCGGTAGAGTTGTCGAGCCACTTAGCGCCGCCTGCCTCGGTAGACCAATAAGATGTGTAGTTGTTAGAACCATAGACAGTGCCTTCAACGATAGCGGTGTCAGAGCAGTACTCTTTTTCGGTCGGGCTTGCGTTGATGATAAGGTTGCGGCTGTAGATGATAACTTCGTCGCTAGCCACACAAGCGTTGTCGCCCTTGCCGCGCTGGATATACCAAACGAACTTGTTCTCGCCATTGCCCAAGCCGGTAACAGTGGTGTAAACCTCTGTGGTGTTGGTGATTGTGCTTGAGCCGGCAGGATTCTCCCACCAACCGATCTCACCAGGAGCCGGAGCAGTACCGTTAAGAGGTGCGGTATTGGTACAAGATGTATAGTCAACACCGAGAGAAGGCTGAGTAGGCTTGTTGAAGTTGATGACAACTTCGTCCTCGGCCTGACACTTAGCATTGGGATCCACGCTCTGGATTACCCAGCGGAGTGTGTTGGCGCCCTTCTTGGTAAAGCCAGTAACCTGAGTGCTGTAGCATGTAGAGTTGGCAAACTTGATAGTGCTGCCAGGCTCGGCGTACCAAGTACCTACGAACTCGCCCTGAGTAGCAGGATCTTGAGCGCTCAAGTGGATAGGCTGGGCCTCGTCGCCGCAGACCTTGCGGTCGATACCAGCGTATGTGGTAATCTTCTGGTTGTTGATCACTACAGAAGCCGCGTCGGTACAGGTGATGCCATCCTCAACATTTGTAACAGTCCAAATGAAAGTATGCTCGCCTTGCGACAGCTCTTTCACCTGAGTGATGTTAGAGAGCGAGTTGACAATTATAGCATCGTCGTGGTCGGTCTTCTTGGTCCAGACACCAGAGCCAATGGTGGGCTTGCTAGCTCTCAAAGTAGCCTCTGTGGTACAGATAGCTCCACCTTGCGAAACAGTGGCAGTAGGCTTGATATTCTTAACTGTAGCAATATCTTGAGTTTCACAACCCTTGTAGCTGATATGCCAGATGTATTCGTTGTTGCCTTTGTTCATATTCTTAACCGTTGTCTGGTTGCAATCCACTGTGAAGTTCGAAGCGTTAACATACCAAGCATCAAACTCGGCCTGCGACTTGCCAAACCATCTTGATTCGGGATTGGTAGGTTCGAACTTAAACAAATCGGATGAGATAGTCTTGTAAGAATACTCATGGAATGTGCCAGCTCCAGAACCTAACGACCACCAAGCTGAGTCGTATTTAGCAGGCATTGTGGCAAGGAATTCGAAGTCGTTGCTACATTCAACAAACTTGCCGCCGGCGTCACCTTCAACACGGTTGTTGGTGATAATCACAAACGACTCCATCTTGGGACAATAATCGTTGCTTACAGTCCATTTAAGTTTGTTAGGACCGAAGTTGAGATCATAAACATCCGAGTTGCAAGCGGTGCTGTTGGTGAATTTACCACCACCAGTAACTACCTCCCATTCGGTTTTAATATTAGAAGCGTTAACATTGGCGATATTGAACGGGTCGCTTGCATTGAGTCGGTATACTTTTTCGCAAGTTTCATCATCAATACCGGCGTTCAAATTGGTGAAGCGGTAGTGAGGAACGCTGACATCAGTGTGACGTATACATCCGAGGTGGTTAACATTCCATCTAATAGTGTTGCCACCATAAACAAGGTGCGAGAGTTTTGTAATCTGGCTGCTGGGGCTGTAGATAACAATCGGAGACGATTCTCCAACTGTCCACCAGCCTTTATCCTTGTTAGGATCAAGCAATGAGCCAGAGATTGTAATCACCTCATCACACTTATTAATTGCATCGGTATTAACCGAAGGAATGAACTCGTTGTTGTAAACTGTTACATCCTTTTCGTTCCAACATTTAGTAACAGGATCATCCACACGCCAACGGAGAACTATAGAACCTGTGGGCAAATTAGAGTATGTTACAGTAATCTGATCAGAGTTCTCCAATTTGAAGCCAGACTCTTGTGCGCTCTGTACAAAGTTGGGGTGAACAGACCACTTACCTTGCCAGCCATTGGCTGTGGTAGGACCATTACCAGATATAGTACCGTGATCAGAACAATCATATTTGTCGTTAATATCAAGCAATACTACACCCTTGTTAAAGATGTGCATTTCTTCAGTGTTAGAACAACTCAAAGGCAAGTAAGTAACAGTCCAAGCAACAGTATTGTCGCCAGATTGCAAGTTGTTAACAGTAGCCCTATAGTTGGTAGGATCATCAATGAAAGTATTAGCACCACCATTAACTACTCTCCATTCACCTACATAATCGGGATTGGTAGTAGGATCGAACACAGCGGTGAGAGTGTAATGATCTTCGCACTGAGAAATACCGTTAGGTCCGTTTGAAGATATAGCTGCATTTGGAACAAGGTAAGTATAGTAAGCGGTTGTACGATCTTCACAGTAGTCGTTTTTCAAATGCCATATGAATGCGTTGTTGCCGCCCTCTTGCAAGTTGTAAACCTTGGCGTTATACAATGTAGAATTGTTGTTTTCGAATGTTACACCAGCAGGAGCTTCCCACCAGCCGTATTCGCCATTAGCAGCCGAAGGAGCATCGGCAATCAAATTGCCGTAATTGTCACAGAATGTTCCGTTAGAAGCTTTGGCTTTAACTGCATGGCTTACAACTTTTACACCAACAGATTTGTCGGGACAGTTGTCGCCTTCGTTCATATTGTATGTCCAAGTGAGGAATACAGTAGCACCAGCAGGTATCTTAAGGTCTGAATTGTAAGCTGTAGGATCTACAATAGATGCGCCCTCAGGAGGATTAGACATTGACCAAACGCCCTTGCCTGTGCCGGGATGATCGGCGTTGAGGTGAACAGTTGAACTACAATTGTTGCCATCGTAAGTGCCGGCTGACAATTCGTAATTGTGGTTAACAATAGTAAGTTCTTTCTCTTTTACACATTTACCGATACCGGTACCACGCTCAATGTGCCATACGAATGTTTCAATAGCGCGAGGTTTCA
>JAGCNK010000040.1 GCA_017645985.1 Bacteroidales bacterium
AGAGAAATAAAATTTACAGATAAATCTATCTATGATTATATGGTAGAACAAGTAGGAAATGATAAAGACTATATAGTACTTAATTATTTCGAAAATAGAATAAGTTATGCAGACTTCTTCCAAAAGATCAAAGTATTTTTGGTCGGCAATTTTGAAAAACGACTGTTCCCAAGCTCCTGCGCTATAAAATGTGGCGTTGGATATGCTTCCTCTGAACTTTATAAACACCATAGTGGCTACCGTAAATAATAATAAAAACACGATGGTAGCACGTATTTTTAAGCTGATTTTCTTACACATATCATAATTCTAAGTTAATTCCTTCTTTATAATAAATCAAAAACTGAACCTTTGTGTGTAAATTAATCTCAAAGGTATAAGATTTTTTTGTTAAATATACGGATATTACCAAGAAAAGGAATAACTTTGCACCATAATATTTTATAAAAAAATACATTTTGATATGATGACCTCAAAGGAAATACGCAAAGCCTTTTTGGATTTTTTTGCGTCGAAGCAGCATAAGATTGTGCCCTCGGCACCTATGGTTGTGAAAAACGACCCTACCCTGATGTTTACCAACGCAGGCATGAACCAGTTTAAAGACATTTTCCTCGGCAACGAACCCGCGGCAAGCAAGCGTGTGGCCGACAGTCAGAAGTGCCTCCGCGTGTCGGGCAAGCACAACGACCTCGAAGAAGTTGGTCACGACACCTACCACCACACTATGTTCGAGATGCTTGGTAACTGGAGCTTCGGCGACTATTTCAAAAAAGAGATTATCGACTGGGCGTGGGAGTTTCTTGTAGATGTGCTTCATCTCGACACCAGCCGCCTCTACGCCACTGTTTTTGAGGGCGCAAAGGATGAGAACCTCGAAGCCGACGACGAGGCCCGCGGATACTGGCTCAAACACCTTCCCGCCGACCGCGTGATTATGGGCAACAAGCACGACAACTTCTGGGAAATGGGCGCTACTGGTCCTTGCGGCCCTTGCAGCGAGATACATATCGACCTCCGCAGCGACGAGGAGCGTGCTAAGCTTCCCGGCGTGAAACTCGTTAACCAGAGCCATCCCCAGGTGATTGAGATTTGGAACCTTGTGTTCATGCAGTTCAACCGTTGCGCCGACGGTCACCTTGAGCCGCTGCCCGCCAAGCATGTGGACACCGGTATGGGATTCGAGCGTCTCTGTATGGCTCTCCAGGGCAAACAGAGCAACTACGACACTGATATTTTCCAACCCGTAATACAAGAAATCAGCCGTCTCACAGGCATCAAGTACGGTGCTAAGCAGGAGACCGACGTGGCAATGCGCGTTATCGCCGACCATATCCGTGCTATCTCGTTCGCCATCGCCGACGGTCAATTGCCCGCAAACGCTAAGGCTGGCTACGTTATCCGCCGAATCCTCCGCCGTGCTGTAAGATACGCTTACACATTCCTCGGACAGGCCGAACCTTTTATGTACAAGCTCCTTCCGGTGCTCCGTTCGGTTATGGGCGAAGCTTATCCCGAACTCAACGC
>JAGCNK010000041.1 GCA_017645985.1 Bacteroidales bacterium
CACTGTAAGCGACAACCGTATCAGTCACGCCCAATTGTTTTTGGGTAATGAGGGATGCGGAAAACTCGCTCTGGCTATTGCATACGCACAGTATATCAATTGCACTGGTCGCAAACCCGGCGATACGGATAGTTGCGGCACTTGTCCACACTGCGTTAAGTATCAGAAACTTGTTCATCCCGACCTCCATTTTGTTTACCCTGTGGTGTCGGGCAAGGGCACAACCAAGCCTGTGAGCGACGATTTCCTTACCGATTGGCGCAAATTTGTGTTGCAACGAAATTATCACCGTCTTGACGATTGGTACGATTTTATTGGTTCAGACAATTCGCAAGGAGCCATCTTTGCCCAAGAGAGTCAGGAGATTATACGCAAACTCGGCTTAAAAACTTCTGAGGCAGAATACAAGGTAATGATAATTTGGATGGCTGAAAAACTCAACGAAACCGCCGCCAACAAACTCCTGAAAATGATTGAGGAGCCGCCTGCCAAAACGCTTTTTATCCTTGTGGCAGAAAACGAGGAGATGATACTCACCACCATCCGCAGCCGTGTGCAGTTGGTAAAAATTGATCGTCCTACAAATCAGGATATTGTGGCGTCGTTGCAGCAAGAATTTCCCGATGCCGACCCACAAACGCTCCAAAACAGCGCAATGCTTGCCGACGGTAATTATCTCGAAGCCTGCGCCGCTCTCCGCCAATTTAAGTCGGGAACTGTGGAAACACCTTATTTTGAACTGTTTACCACACTTATGCGTGAGGCTTTTTCTGCCAAATACGATGCCATTATCAAACTTAGCGACAATCTTGCAAAACTCGGTCGCGAAAAACAGAAAAAGTTTTTCGACTACTGCAACCGTATGCTGCGCGAGTGTTTTATGCTCAGTAGCGTGTCGGAGAGCCTTGTAAACCTCACTCCGGGCGAATTGGATTTTGCACGCAAGTTTTCGCCTTTTATTCACAGTGGTAACGTGGGTATGCTCTCAGAGCAGTTTGGCGAGGCGTGCCGCAATATCGAGCGCAATGCTTACGGCAAACTTGTGTTTACCGACCTTGCTCTCAAAATTTCACCATTATTAAAGATAAAACGAATTTAAAACACATATATATTGCTATTTAGCATCAACAAAATGGAAGAATACGACGATTATAAAAACATACAGCGAGGTTGCGACGGAATAGAGTACGCCTGCATTGATTGCGGCTCTGATTGCTGCGGCAAGTGCTTGAATACCAATAGTTGCAACAAATTAGACGTTCGCGATTGGTTAGACGAAATTCCACCGTCGATGAATACCGATTGCGATATTTGCGAAATACGTTTTAAAAACACTCGCAAAGGATTTTACCGAAATGTAAATAATCTTGAACTCGAAGTGGGTGATATTGTGGCAGTTGAGGCATCTCCGGGACACGATATCGGTGTGGTTTCGGTAAAAGGTCCGCTTGTAAAATTGCAGATGAAACGTGCCCGAATCCGCCCCGACACCGAGTTTAAAAAAATTTACCGCAAGGCAAAACAATCTGACATTGAAAAATGGAAACAGGTGGTGGCAAAAGAGGATCAAGTGATGCTCAAATCGCGCCAAATTGCCGAAAGCCTCCGTTTGGATATGAAAATCGGCGATGTGGAGTTTCAGGGCGACGGCTCTAAGGCAATATTCTATTACATTGCAGATGAGCGAGTTGACTTTCGTGAACTTATCAAGATAATGGCAGATGAGTTTAAAATCCGCATCGAAATGAAACAGATTGGCGCACGTCAGGAGGCGGGTAGGATAGGAGGCATAGGTCCTTGTGGCAGAGAACTTTGCTGCACCACGTGGATTACCAATTTTGTGTCGGTTTCTACCAACAACGCCCGTCAGCAGGAACTCTCTTTGAATCCGCAGAAACTCGCCGGTCAGTGCGGCAAACTCAAATGCTGCCTCAACTACGAAATCGATGCTTACTTAGACGCTCAGCGCGATTTCCCCTCGGTACGCCAGCCGCTCGAAACTATGGAGGGTACGGCTTACCACCAAAAAACCGATATTTTCAAGCGTGTTATGTGGTTTAGTTACGACCAAAACTCCTCGGCAAACATCACCGTGGTGCCCATCGACCGTGTTAAGGAGATTATCGCAATGAACAAGCGCGGCGAAAAGCCCGACACGCTCCTCCTCAACGACAAAAACGCCGAGCAAAACACTCCTCAACCCAAGAAAGAGATTGTGGATGAGTTTGTTGACGCTTCTGATTCTGAGGATATTACACGTTTCGACAGCCTCCGCAAAAAGAAAAAGAAAAAGAAGAAAAACAAAGCCGCCCAGCAGCCCGCACCCGAATCTGCCGAACAGCCTCAGATGCTTACCGTTTCGCCCGTGCCGCAACCCAAGCAGCCGCAACCTCCCACGGTTCAGCAGCCCGTTTCGCAGCAGCCCGGAGGCGACAAGCGTATGAATGTGAAGTTCAACAACAATAAAAACAATCAGAACAAGCGTTTCAACGGTGTTAAAAACCGCAACGGCGACTATTATCAGAAAAATAACCAGCCGCCCAAACCTAACAACTAAACACCTCAAATGCTGCAATGGCAATGGACATTCAGGAAGTTAGAGACAAGACCAGACAGTTTCTGATTGAGAAATTTGACATCGATTCAGCTGTTATTACCGACGACGCCAGTCTCAAGGATGATCTGGGTATCGACAGTCTTGATTTTGTCGACATCGTGGTAGTGGTTGAGGATGTGTTCGGTTTTGTGCTCCAGGCCGACGACGTTAAGCAGGTGTCCACATTTGAGCAGTTGTGTTCGCTTTTGTATTCTAAAACGAAAACGGCTTGATATTATGGACGTTAAATCCGAAAAATGGAAAGGCACTACCGGCGGCGGCAGTTTCGGTCAGAAGTCGCTGATTTTCTTGTTCCGGCACTTTGGCGTGCGTGTGGGCTATTTCTTTATGTACATAGCCATACCGTTTTATCTAGTGTTTGGTGCCAAGGCACGGCGGGCAAGCTGCAAATATTTCCGTCTTGTGCACCATTACGGCAAGGTGAAGGCGTTTTTTAAGACCTGGGCCACATACAACAATTTTGGCAAGGTGATGCTCGACAGGTTTGCCATTTTTTCGGGACAGCATTCCAAATTCAAGATGGAGAGCGACACGATGCACGTGTTCGACGACCTTATGACCAAGCCAGAAGGATTTCTGATGGCTGGCAGTCACACAGGCAACTTTGAAATATGCGGATACCTTCTCCGTCAGGATATAAAAAAAATTTACGCCTTGGTTTTCGGCGGCGAATCTGAGATAATGCAGCGTCAGCGTTTTGCGCAGCTTGCACCCAACAACGTGGTTATGGTGGCGGTCAAGGACGATATGTCGCACCTTTTTACACTTAACAACGCGCTTGAGAACGGCGACATTATCACAATGCCTGCCGACAGGATTTTTGGCAGCAGCAAGTCGGTGAGGTGCAAGTTCGGATACGCACAAGCCGATTTTCCAGTTGGACCGTTTGCTGTGGCAGCCTTGCGTGGCGTGCCGGTGATAGCCGTGTTTGTGTTTAAGGAGTCCACATACCGCTACAATGTTGTGGTTGAGAAGGTTGAGGTGGAAAATTCCGACTCGCTTCCCACCAAAAAACGCGCCGAGGCTATGGCTCGGAAATATGTGCAACTGCTTGAATGTCAGATTATCAGCCATCCTACGCAGTGGTTCAATTTTTACGATTTTTTTGTGGAATAATTCTTTTCTTAACCTATGATAGAGATAATATCCGACAATATCGTTTCGCCTTTGGGCTTCAGCACCGAGCAGAACTATACCGCCGCCAAGGCTGGTCTGTCGGCGTTGAAACCGTGCGGAGACTATTTTGCGGCGTATATCGACAACAAGATGCTCAACGAGGCTTTTGCCGATAATCTGAACCTATCTCCCGACACGTTTTCAAAGGTGGAAAAAGCCGCTATGCTGTCGGTGAAACTGGCTGTTGACAAATGCGGTGTTGATTTCAGCTCGCCACGTACCGCCCTTTACCTTTCCACCACCAAGGGCAATGTGGAGTATATGGACAATGGCGACTATCAAAATCCCGACCTGCCGCTTTGGCGCACGGCAAAAAAGATGTTAGATTATTTTGGAGGAAAGGGCAATTATGTTGTTGTCTCCAATGCCTGTATATCAGGACTTTCGGCTATTATCTCCGCTGCCCGGGCTTTAGAGTCGCACCGTATCGACTGCGCCGTGGTGTCGGGTGTGGATATGCTGTCGCGATTTATCGTTCAGGGTTTTTCAAGTCTCAAAGCGTTGTCGGCGTCGCATTGCCGTCCGTTCGACATTGAGCGCAACGGTCTCAACCTTGGCGAGGCTGCTGCCACAGTGGTTATGCGCCGTGCCACAGAGGGCTCTCGTTTTACAAAATTCGTCACTGGCTCTGTCCACAACGACGCTTACCATATTTCAAGTCCCTCCAAAACCGCCGAGGGCAGTTTCCTTGCCCTGTCGGATGTGGTCAAATCTGTTGACCCCGACAGTCTGGCTTTTATCAACGCTCACGGCACGTCAACGCTCTACAACGACGAGATGGAGGCGGTGGCTGTTAACCGTGCCGGATTGAACGCCGTTCCAGTAAATTCGCTCAAAGCAGTGTTCGGACATACCCTCGGTGCAGCCGGCATTGTGGAATCCATAGTTTCGATGTGCGCTTTGAACGATAATACCGTGCTTAAAACATTGAATTTCAGTCAGCACGGCGTGTCAAAAAAAATCAATATTGTTGCCGGCGTCAACCAGACCACCAGCAAGCCGTATTTTGTTAAACTTATCTCAGGTTTCGGAGGCTGCAACGCCGCCGCGCTGTTTAAAAAAGGAGAGTGACTATGTATAAAATCGTTCAATATTCATATATCTGTCCGCAGAAACTTAAGGCGGGAACTGGCGGCAGCTCGTATCATTTCACCACTGGAGAATTAGCCGAAACCAACTTCTTGACAGCTCTTTACCGCAAGATAGGCATCGATTATCCCAAGTTTTTCAAGATGGACACCCTTGCCAAATCTGGTTTCCTTGCCTCCGAATTGCTTATCGAGAAGTATCCTATAGCCGACAATGACAAGCAGAGCACTGCTGTGATATGTTTCAACAGGCTTTCTACAATCGATACCGACATCAAATTTGCGCATACCATCGCCGACCCAGATAATTGCTATCCTTCGCCGTCGCTGTTTGTATACACGCTGCCAAATATCGTTACTGGCGAAATCGCTATCCGCCAAGGCTTTACTGGCGAAACTGCGTTTTATTCTTCCGAGAAGTTTATGCCGCAGCAGATAGAAGGCATTGTGAATGACGTGCTTGCTTTTTCCAAAAATGTGCTTGTGGCGTGGATAGATATCGTGGATTCGCAGCCGTTGGCTCTGATGTTTATGGTGGCTGACCAGGACGGCGACAGTAATCCTGAGTTCAACGCTGATAATATGCAATCAATTTATAGTCAATTGTTTAACCCCGAATAGCTAACCCTTTTGTAGATTCTCAAAAACTGATACCTATGTTAAAGTTGCTCCTTTTGTCGCTCAGCCAGTCGGCGTGCCTTGCCGCGGGACAGATGTTTTTAAAACTAGCCATGAAAGACGCTCCTAAGTTCGCCTTCACATGGCCAATTATCAAAGATTATCTAACTAACTGGAATTTGCTCTTTTCGGGACTATGTATGGGCGGAGCCACCGTGCTGTGGTTCTATATTCTCAAACACGTGGATTTTTCAATAGCTTATCCTCTGATAAGTTTCAGCTATGTGTTCGGCATGTTGGCGGCGGTTTTCGTCTTTCACGAAAGCGTTCCTCCTACACGTTGGCTCGGCCTTGGACTTATAGTCACAGGAGCGTTTTTGATATTGAAATAAGTTTTATCTTCTTTCCAAAATATCCTTGCACACGTTTTTGTTTACCATCAGACCAGTGGTTTTGGTTTTGATGTAAGCCTCTGACGCATAGAAAAATCCGTCAAACTTGTTGTAGTTTCCCCAGCTGTTTTTCACTATATAGAATTTGTTGCCTTCCTGGTCTTTGGCGGTGCCTATGATCTGCATTCCGTGGTCGTCGGTGGTGCGTCGGCTGTCAAAATCGGCTTGGCGGCTCTCTTGTGTAACGTTCATCTCAATGCCGGGCGAAGATAGACGGCGGCTTATAAGTTTCTGCTGGTCAGGAGTTTTGGCTTTGTAGGCTTCGATGTCTTTTTTCGACATTCCGCTTGGGTTTATTCCCGGCAGCACAGCGTATCCACGAGCCTGGTCAAATCCTTCCTCAGATACGTCGGCAGCCCATAGCACAGTGTGTCCCGCCTCGATTGACTTGTCGATAATGGTGATGAGGTCTTCAACTTTTACATTGAAAAACTCGCTCCACATCCAGTTGTCGGGCAGTTCGAGTATGCAGTTTTGGTAAAAAGGATGATGGCTGAACGATGTCACCTGCACATAGTCGTCGGGATTGAGTTTCACCACCTCGTCGGCAAAACTTCTGGGCGTGTATTTCTTGCCGTTGTATTCAAACTCGTTGGGAATTTCGCCAAAAAACTCGTCGGTGCGTTTGCTAAACTCTTTGAGCCATTTGGGGTTGATGATTTTCTTGTTGTCGTCTGCCACCGAGTCCAGATAGTTGTGCTGGTTGCTCTCATAGCTATTGTGGTTTATAGTGTGCGAGCCCTCGCCCTTGATGTTGGGAAATGCGCTTTCGGGCATAAGTCCGTAGTTTTTCATCACATATACGTTGTCGTAGAAGAATCCGCCCTGCGCAAAATTGGTCTTGCCGTGCATATAGACATACTTTTGCGCCTTGATGAGGTAGCACTGCCTTACCACAAACATTTCCGACAGGTTTGGAATCTCCTCGGCGCCGTTGGCTTTCATCTCCGACTCTAAAAAAGACATTGTGGAGAAACACCAGCACGTGCCGGATCGTCCTTGGTCTTGAACGTCGGCGCAGTACAGGCGTTTGGTGTCGGTAAACTCGTATTTCTTCTGCGCCATCGACGTGTGCGCTATCAATGCTGCTGCTAATAATATAAGTGTCTTTTTCATTTCTTTTGGTTATTAATTATGATTGATGATGTGTTGGTAAAAGTACAAAAGTTTTTGATAAAAGTCAAATAATTGCACTGACAATTTGTCATTTTACCGCCGTGTGGCAAACTATTTGAACCTATATAAGCAGAATTTAAAAACATATACAAATATGAGTAAACGAAAAAGACACCATAGTTCTTATAATAAGGAAGTTAAAATGGAAGAACAAGAAAACACTGAACTCACCGACGAGCAAAAAGCACAGCCCGAAGGTGATATTGCCGATGACAAAACGTCAGAAACTGACAACAGTCAGGACAAAACGGCAGCAAATGACACTGACACCACCGCTCAGGATACTGACAAGGGCGACGATTTGCAGAAAAAATACGACGAACTCAACGACCGCTATCTCCGCTTGATGGCTGAGTTCGACAACTACCGCAAGCGCACTCTTAAAGAGAAGATGGACCTTACCAAATATGCCGAGGAAGATGTTATCAAAGGCATTCTCCCCGTAGTAGACAATATGGAACGTGCTATCAAGAGTCTTGAATCAGCTACCGACGTCAACGCCGTTAAAGAGGGTATCGACCTTATTTACAAAAAGTTTCTTGAGTTTCTCGAAAAACGTGGCATCAAGGAGATTGAGGCTCTCAACAAAGAACTCGATACCGACCTTCACGAGGCTGTTACCAAGTTTGCAGCACCGAGCGAAGACCTCAAAGGCAAGATTATCGATGTTATTGAAAAAGGCTATTACCTGCACGACAAGGTGATACGCTATGCGAAAGTCGTGGTTGGTGAATAAATAAAACTACAACAATGGCAGAAAAAAGAGATTATTACGAGGTGCTTGGCGTAAGCAAAAACGCGTCGAAAGACGAACTTAAAAAGGCTTACCGCCAACTCGCGCTCAAATACCACCCCGACCGCAATCCTGGCGACAAGGAGGCGGAAGAAAAATTCAAAGAGGCGGCAGAGGCCTACGAGGTGCTTAGCGACGACCAAAAACGTGCCCGCTACGACCAATTCGGACACGCAGGAATGGGCGGCGCAGGTGGCGCAGGAGGTTTCAGTATGGATATGGAAGACATATTCAGCCACTTTGGCGACATTTTCAGCGGATTCGGTTTCGGCGGCGGCTTTGGCGGCGGCGGTTTTGGCGGCGGACGCGGTCAGCGTGTCAACAAGGGCAGCAGTCTGCGTGTAAAGGTGAAACTCAGCCTCAAAGATATAGCCAACGGATGCGAAAAGAAAATCAAGGTTAAGAAATATTGCGCCTGCAAATCGTGCAACGGCACTGGAGCTGAGGCAGGTTCAAGTATGAACACTTGTCCCACTTGTCACGGTACCGGCGTTGTAACCCAAGTGCGCAACACCATTCTCGGACGTATGCAGACTCAGACCACCTGTTCTGCTTGCGGCGGCACGGGCAAAATCATCGCTCAAAAATGTAAGGACTGCGGTGGCGACGGCATCGTGCTCGGCGAGGAGGTTATCTCCATCAATATTCCCGCAGGTGTGGCCGACGGTATGCAGATGACTGTTCCCAACAAGGGCAACGCACCCAAGCACGGCGGCGAAAACGGCGACCTTCTCGTTGTATTTGAGGAAGAGCAGGATCCCCAGCTCACGCGCGAGGACAACAACCTGATTTACAACCTCAACATCAGCGTTCCCGATGCTATCCTCGGCACAACAGCCGAAATACCCACGATAGATGGCAAGGTGAAGGTAAAAATCGACCCCGGCACACAGCCTGGCAAGGTTCTCCGCTTAAAGGGCAAAGGTCTGCCCACTTACGGATCATACGGCCGTGGCGACTTGCTCGCCATTGTCAATGTTTGGATTCCTAAAAAGCTCACCAAAGACGAGCAGAAGGTTATCGAAGGTTTCCAAAAGTCCGATTCGTTTAAACCCGGAGCCGAAGAGGGCGGCAAATCGTCGTTCTTCGACCGACTGTTCAACCGTGGATAATTTGTCAGAATAAGTACAACTAACACCATAGGGAGCCGCAGCTATTGCGGCTCTTTTTTTTAATAATTAATTAACATTAGCGCAGGTCGTAAATCCCTACATTTTCGTAAATTTGAAATAGTCAAATGTTACGCTTTTGTTAAAAGGCACGTAATTTGCAAGAATCTCCTTGTTCACTATTAATTCACAAGCGCTATGAAAAAGACATCTGTATATGTAAAGATTCTTACAATTATAATTCCTATTGTAGCTATCACATTGATAGTTATGATGATTGTAAGTTATCAAGTCAACTTTTCTTCTCAGAAACAATTCTTCGAGTTCTGTATGCAGGAGCTCTCAGCCAAGTCTGCACAGGAGGTAACCGACAAACTCGCCACTATGACCGACGAGCTTAAATGGATTGCCAGCGAGGATATTTTTACCACAATGGATGAAAAAAAGTATGCCCATCGTCTCAACGCTATTGCCGCCGACAAAAAGGAGTCTTTCTCTATGATGTTTGTGGCGTATCCCGACGGTAGCTACTATATCAACGGCAAGGGCTTCTCAAAGGCCAATATCGCCGACCGCCAGTATTTCAAAAACGTTTTCCAGCTGGGCAAGGACTTTTCGATGACCAGTCCCGACATTTCAAAGTCTACTGGTGAGAAAAAATACACGCTTGCTGTTCCAATCAAACGTGACGGCAAGGTTGTGGGTGCGTTCTGTGCCAATGTCAGCCTCAACACTTTGAAAAAAGTGGTTATTGAATGTAAGTTTGGCGAAAACAGCGAAACATTCATAGTGGACGAGAAAGCAGACCTTATCGGTACTCCTTACGACGATTTGGTTATGAACTTCAACCTTCTTAGAGAAGGTAAGGATGCATATCCTGGTCTCGAAGTGGTAGGAGAGTGCGTTACCCGTGGTGAGGGCTGTATCCGTTACTGCATCGACGCCGCCACTGGTGAAAATATGTACACTATGAGCCGCAAAATCGAAGGCACTCCCGGATGGTTTGTGGTAGGTACTCTGCCCGATTCCGAGCTTAGAAGTTCGGCAAGGGAAAACCTACAGGTTATGTTAGTATTCTTGATAGTGGTTATAGCGTTAATTGCTATTGTTGTAGTGGTGTGCCTCAAACGAATGCTGTCAAATCCCCTTGCTCAACTTTCTACAGCCATCAAAGATATCTCAAACGGACATCTCAAACGCCGTATCGACTATAAATCTAATGACGAGATTGGCGAAATGTGCGACGACCTCCGCGATATGAGCACAAAGCTTGCCGACATTGTGGACACTATCAAGGCTGGTTCCGAAAATCTTGCATCTAACTCTGAGCAGGTGAACGCCACTTCGCAGCAGGTTATGCAGGGGTCTTTGTCGCAGAGCAACAATATCGAAGACCTCTCGGCTACTATGGAGGAGATGACTTCGAACATCGAGCAGAACACTTACAACGCTAAGCAGACCAACAATGTGAGCCAGGATGCCTGCAACAAGTTCAACGAGGTTGTGGTTAAGATCAACAGCCTGCTGGACAACAACAAATCAATCTCTGAGGCTATCTCTATTATCAACGAAATTGCATTCCAGACCAACATACTTGCTCTTAACGCCGCTGTGGAGGCCGCCCGCGCCGGAGAATACGGCAAAGGTTTCGCCGTGGTGGCAAAAGAGGTTCGTTCGCTCGCCGAAAAATCCAAGAGCGCAGCCGACGACATTATCGAGATGTCGCAGAAGAGTTTGCTCTTGTCGGAGGAGGCAAGCACTGTGATGCAGCAGACTATCCCCAAGATAGAAAACACCCGCACTCTTGTCAACGAAATTACTAATGCAAGTATGGAACAGAGTGCGGGTGCAAATCAGGTTAATAACATTATTCAGAAACTCAACGGCACTGTTAAAATCAACGCTTCGTCGTCGGAGATGCTTGCCGCAAGCGCCGACAACCTGGCTACTCAGGCCGATAATCTGCGTACTGCTATCAATTACTTTAAGTAAGATTAGTGTTCATCGTGATCATGATCTTCATCATGTTCGTCGTGAATATGAATTTCTACAGATTTAAACACTGAAAATCCAGCTTTGTCGGTAACTGTTATCATAAAGTGATAGTCGCCACCTTGATACTCGTCGCCATCGGGTGCGTGTGCAGGTATTTCAATGGTGTTGGTAACATTGTATTCCTTTAATCCAGCGGGACTTGTGTAATCTTGTGTGAAGAAAAATCCGTCGCCCTCGCCTTCTTCGTGGTGATGATGTTCTTCACCCTCTTCGTGATGGTGTTCTTCTTCCTCTTCGGTAGAGTGCGAGTGATGGTCAAAATTGCTGTGAATGTTTACACTGTATGCTCCAAGTTCCATATTGTCGGCAAGGCGGATGTTGAGTGTAAAACTTTCGCCAAAATGCAGTTCTGAGCCGTTTTGAGGAAATGCTTCGGCAAACGAAATGTCGATGGTGGGTTTCTCGGTGTCAATTTCATCGTCGTCTTTGTTGCAAGCAGTGAAAGTAAGTGTCGAAAGTGCTAATGTAATATAAGTAAGTTTCAAAAAGTTTTTCATTGTTTTATAAATTATTATAAGTTTAAAGATAAATTGATAATTATGTTTCTGCCTTGTGCTGGCAGGTTGATTAAGCGGTAAAACGATGTATGTTCGTAATACTCAGTATTTAACAGGTTGTTTATCCTCATAGAGATTGATATAGAACGGTTGCTTTGTTTTAAAGTAACGCCAGCCGAAATACCTGTTGTAAAATATCCATCGGTGGAATTTTCGGGCGGCACAATGTCGCTCTGTTTTGCCACAGCCTTGCCTTCAGCACCGATTGAAGCTTCCATTTTTTTTGTAATCACCCTTGTGTACTCAGTAGAGAGCCTTATGGATGGGGGAGGGGCAAAGGGTAGTCCGTATCCTTTTTTGCTGCCCGATGTCTGACGTGCTTTTACATATTCCATTGCGGCTTCTGCCTCTATCTTGCCGTTGTGTCCGGGAACTTCGCGGTTGTCTGCGCAGAATTTTATGGTAAATTCGCCACCTTGACGCATTACGCTACATTCTTGATAGTTGTAAATTTGGTTTCCACAGCCATATAGGCGGTCGAAATTTGGTGAGGGGTTTAGAAATATGTAATTGTCGAAGTAACCTGCAAATGGCGAAAACACAAACATCCAAAGTCGTGACGAATAGCATATTTCGCCGTCGATTTGATACGACGATTCGCTATGAAGGTCGGGATTGCCTTTTTCGTAGCTAAAATGGTGATAGTTAACGCCGTTGCAAGCCAATTCCTGTGCCGATGGAATGCGGAAACTTTTGCCGATATTGGTTTTGAATGTGAAATTTCCGCTTTGCAATGTGGCGCCGAGTAGCCAAGATATGTCGTTGAAATTTCGGTCAATGGCTTTGGCACGTTGCACATATTCGCCTTCGGATTTAAACCAATCGCTGTAAGGTTCGGTTTCAAGGTGTCCTAAATCGTAGCGGATGCCGCCTTCAAATATAATGCTGTTGATATGGTAGCCCACATTTGTGAGACGGTAGTCGGCAGAGGCGTATATTCCGCTTTGCAAACTATTGAACGAGGGAATGATAAATCCCCTTCCGCCGATTTTATTGTGCTGATATTCCGACTGTAATCCTGTCTTGACCGCAATTTTGCCAACCATAAAGCTGCTCTTTACGCCTGCCGTGTACACGTCTTTGTTGTACTCGTACTCGATGTTTGGGTCGCCTTTGTATGTTTCGGGACACGTGAGCGGCATATATCCGTGGCTGACGTAGGGACTGCTTTCGGTGCGGTAGTTGTTTTGGTAGCCGAGGTCTGCCGACAGTGTGTATTCCGATGTCCACCGTTCTAAGTTGTATGCTGCGCGAAAATGGTTTACACGCTGCGACGGCTGCAAAATGTCGCGTATGCTGCGGTCGTGAGCCTCTTGGTCAACGTTGCGCGGTTCTAAGCCGTGTGCGTTGGCAAAAAATCCGCTGTAAGAGTTTACGTCTGAAACAATTACACGGTGTCTCCATCCATTGGCTATATACCCAAACGAAGCGTTGGCATCGTATTCTCTGCCTGCCGTATTGCGCAATCGTCCGTTGTTGAGGTTGATGCGGTACGAGTAGATGTTTACAAAATCTTTTGGAACACAAAAATCTGCATAGTCTTGCGCTGTGATGCGTATCGATGCAAAAAACTTGTCGCTTCGTCCGCTTACTCCTGCCGTTGCGCCAAAGTATCGGTTGCTGCTTTTGGCGGTGAGCATTGCGTCTGCCATAATTGAGTGCTGCATAGGCACACGTGCGGTTGAGAGCCTTATCACTCCGCCTATGGCGTCGGAACCGTATTCGAGCGACGACGCACCTTTTATTATTTGAGCGTTTTGGAGCGCGTATTGGTCTATCTCTAAACCGTGGTCGCTGCCCCATTGTTGCGCTTGGTGCTTGATGTTGTCTTCGATTACAGCTACACGGTTGAAACTAAGTCCGCGGATAACGGGCTTGCCTTGTCCCGAACCTATATTGATAGACGAAACGCCTGGAATGTTTTCGAGGCTTTCGCTCAGGCTTCCGCCTAAGTTTCGGGTTATGAAATCGAGGTCGGCGGTTTCTATGGTCTGCGTAGTATTGCGCACACGCTCTGTGGCACTGCGTTTTACCACAGCTGTGCCAAGACGTACTGCTGGCATAGTGTCGGTTTGCGCGTATGTGTTTGATATAAAGCATAATGCGCACAACACCATTGCCGCAGCGCATATTTTGCTTTGCATTGGTTTTGTGTTAAAATTAAAAGAAAATGAGGATAAACGTTTTGCCTGTTTCTTTTAATTTCTTGGAGGACCGCGTATGATTATAGATGAGCAATCAGTAGGACCGTAGCCTTGCAATGATAGCGGAACATATACATTTTGTTCTATAGGTACTATTACTTCGCTGGGGTCGCTATCTTGCAAAAATATGGTCGAGAGTTGAAAACAGCACACCGGACAGTCGCAGTGATGATGTTCGCCTTCGTTGTGGCAGCATTGGTGCTCAGCGGGGTGATACTGTTTTACCACTGGCACACATAGCACAAGCACTGCCATCAAGATGGCAGAAACTATTGTTGCCGTATTGTGAGCCAGTTTTCGCATTTATTTCTTGAATCTCAGTCGTTTGTATTCTTGGACTATGTTGATAATAAAGTCGCCGATTTTTTCGCAGCCGTTTATTATTTCCATATAGAACAGTCCGCTGATATATTCGTAACGGTTTTTCTCTATGTTTTCGATGTTCTCCTCGCGGAGGTTTGCACGCAGGCGGTTGATTCGTTCTTCGATTTGGAAGGACGTTTCAATCTCGCTCTTGGCTATGGTGTCGGCGTTTTTGATTATGTTTAGCATTTGAGCCATTGCCTCGCTGATAATGCTGTACATCTTCACGATGTTATCTTTTTGCTCAGGGGTAATTACGGCTTTGCTTTCGTAGCGGCGTTGGATGCTTCGCGATAGGTTTGCACCGCTGTCGCCGATAGATTCAAGTTCGGATATTACTTTTAGCATAACGCGGATTTTGGCTTTTGCGTCGTTGCTGAGGTGTCCTTTGCTTATCTTGCCTAAGTATTTGGAAATCTCTATCTCCATGTTGTCAGAGATGTTCTCGTATTTGTCGATACGTTTAAAGAGTGCCTCATACTCTTTGGTTTTGTTACTCGTTTCTTCTGTGAGTTGCTCCACAAAACCGAACATTTTTTCCATACGTTGAGCCATCTCGAATGTCTCTTTTTCGGCAGCGTTGAGTCCCATGTCGGCAATGTCGGTAAGTGTGCCGCCGATGTATTTGAGCTTGCCTTCGGAATCTTCGTCGGTCTTTTTGATAATCTTCTCGATTATTTTTTCCAACTGGTTGACAAATCCGATGAGCAGCAGCACGTTGCAAACGTTGAACGATGTGTGGAACGCGGCTATGAACTTGGGCAGCTGCTCGGGAGTGATCGAATGGAAGTCGCCGAATCCCCAGACGTGCGCCACAAACTTGTTGAACGGTGTGAAGAGCAGGAACACCCATATAACGCCAAAGAGGTTGAACATCAGGTGCGCCAATGCTGTGCGTCGTGCCGATGCCGATGCTTTCATTGCCGAGATGTTTGACGTGATGGTGGTGCCTATGTTTTCGCCGAGCACAAGGGCGATGCCTTGGTCAATTTGAAGTACGCCGCTGGCGCAGAGCAACTGTGTGAAGGCTACTATCGCTGCCGACGACTGCACGCAGAATGTGAGCACTCCGCCCACGAGCAAGAACAGAAGCTTTGTTCCCACTCCGCCGTCGTTGCGGCTTGCAAAAAACTCTTTTACAGTTTCGTTGTGGCTCAAATCCATCGCCTCGGCGTTTGATTTCAGGATTGTGAGACCGAAAAACAGAAACGCAAGTCCGAACACAAATTCGCCCAAGGTCTTCACCTTGCTGCGTTTCATATATATGCAGATGATACCAATTACAAATATCGGGTAGACTATCTTGCCCATGTCGAACGAGAATCCGAGGCTCATAATCCACGCGGTGATGGTGGTACCTATGTTGGCTCCCATGATGATGGGGATGGCTTGGTTGAGGGTAAACAGTCCCGCGTTTACGAATGTTACCGTCAATAGCGTGGTGGCGGTGGAGGACTGTATGGCGGCGGTGATGCCTGCGCCGGAGATTAGTCCGGTGATTCTGTTTTTGCCCATAATGCCGAGAAACTTGCTGAGGCTTTCTCCGGCTAATTTTTGGAGGCTTTCGGTCATATTTTTAAGACCGAACATCAAAAGGGCTAACCCTCCGAGGAATGTAAGTATCTGTAATACCATTTAAGTGTGTAATGATGTTTGCATTCTGCACTGCAAAATTATAAATAGAATTTTACCTTGTTATAGTTTTGAAACATTATAAGGTTAAATGTATATTAAAAATAAATAAAAAGCCCGGCTGTAAAAGTCGGGCTTGAGGTGTTATCTAACTGCTAATTTCTGTCCAAGGCGTAATATTTTGTTTTGAGATATGCCGTTGAGTTTGCATATACGGCTTACTGTTGTGCCATATTTGCGTGCAATAGCGCCGAGAGTGTCGCCGCTGCGTACTGTGTGATAAACGCGCTCTTGGGTGGCTGCCGATTCTGCATCGGTCATTCCATAGTGCGAATAGATATTGAAATAGTGGCGTTTGAGTGTGAACTCGGTGCAACGGAGCTCGCCG
>JAGCNK010000042.1 GCA_017645985.1 Bacteroidales bacterium
CATATAACAAAACCTACAACTTATGTATCAAAACAAACAGATAACAACGGCAACACCCGCCCTCGGGATGAAACATTTTTTAACTAAATAGCGATGTCAACAGCGAAAAAAACGTATCTTTGCAGTAAACAAAAACCATCAACATAAAACTATGAAAAAACTTATCTTATCACTTCTTATCCTGGCCACATCTCATATTTATGCGCAGGAGAACATATTAACTGTAAACGACGTCACCAGAGGCGCATATCGCTTTTACTCAAACACTTTTGAAGACATCACGCCTATGAGCGACGGCGAAACTTACACCGCTATCAAAGACGGCGTAATTGTTAAATGCTCGTTTGCCACCGGCGAAACTATCGAAACCATTCTTGCAGGTCCTTATTACGGTTTTGAAATGTCGCCCACCGAGGACAAGCTGCTTTATTACTCTGACTACCAGCCTATTCACCGAAATTCTTTTTACACTCGGTATTACATATACGACATCGCAACCAAGAGCAAGACTCCGCTCTACGAGGAATCATGGCAGCAGCAGGCTACTTTTTCGCCCGACGGCAAAAAGGTGGCTTTTATCGTTGACAACAACATATTAGTCAAGGATTTGGAAACAAACCAAATAATCCAAGTGACCACCGACGGCGAAATCAACAGCATCATCAACGGCATTCCCGACTGGGTTTACGAGGAGGAGTTTTCGTTTAACTGCGCATACGAGTTTTCGCCCGACAGCAAAAAAATCGCATATATCAAGTTCAACGAAAGCGAGGTTCGTGAGTACACTCTGCAATATTACCGAATGATGTCGCCCTCGTACGACCCCGACAACCTCTACCCTATCAACTTCTCGTACAAATATCCCAAAGTGGGCGAAAAAAACTCCGTGGTTTCGGTAAACGTGTTCGACTTTGCCTCAGCGCAGACCGAGACCGCCGACCTGGGCAAAGAGACCGACATCTATGTGCCTAAAATCCAGTGGACAAACGACCCCAGCACACTCTCTATCGTGCGTATGAACCGCAAGCAAAACCATCTCGACCTGCTCGCCTACAACACCGACAACCATTCCACAAAGGTGTTTTTCACAATGACCGACAAATATTATATTGAGGAAGGCGTGCCGCAGAGCATCGAGTTTCTGAGCGACAACAAATCTTTTCTAATCCAGTCAGAACAGAGCGGATACCGCCACATCTACCGCTACGGTATGGACGGAAAACTTATCAACGCCGTGACCAAAGGCGAAAAAGAGGTGACCGACTATCTCGGCGTGGACGAAAAAAACAAGAAGGTATATTATATAGGTGTGGGCAACAATCCCACTCAGACAGCACTCTACTGCGCCGACCTTTCGGGAAAGAAAACCACACGCCTGTCGCAAAACGACGGCACAAACGACGCAGTGTTCTCATCCACTTTCAAATACTATGTAAACACGTTTTCAAACACCACCACCCCCGCCATCATCACTGTGAACACAAGCAACGGCAAGCAGATCAAAACCATTGAAACCAACGAGGGTGTGAAACGCGAGGCAGGACGCTTCGGAGGTCCTCGCCGCGAGATATTCTTCTGGAAAAACAGCCACGGCGACGAGCTTTCGGGCTACATTATCAAGCCGCAAAATTTTGACTCTACCAAGCGTTACCCCGTGCTGGTGGTAGGCTACAACGGTCCTTACTACAATTATTTAAACGAAGATTGGGAGTTTGGCTGGAACGAAATGATTGCCCAAAACGGATACATAGTGGCAAGCACCGACACACGTGGCACAGGACGCAAAGGCACTAACTTCCGCAAATGCACCTACGGCAAGCTGGGCGAACTCGAAACCGAAGACCTTGCCGAATTTGCCGACTATCTTGCCGCCAAACCGTTTGTCGACGGCAGTCGCCTCGGCATCTGGGGATGGAGCTACGGCGGATTTATGGCTGCCAACGCTATGACCCGCACCCCAGGCAAATACTCTCTCGGCATTGCTGTTGCGCCGGTAACCAACTGGGAATATTACGACAACATCTACACCGAGCGATATATGGGTCTGCCCACCGAAAACCACGACGGCTACATGAAGAACTCGCCCACATACTACGCACAGAACCTTAATGGCAAGTTTCTGCTGATATTCGGTTCTGCCGACGACAATGTTCACCCGCAAAACTCGTTGGTATTTGCCGAAGCGCT
Source organism: Bacteroidales bacterium (assembly GCA_017645985.1). GTDB lineage: Bacteria > Bacteroidota > Bacteroidia > Bacteroidales > UBA3824 > UBA3824. The sequence continues at coordinate 2,188 of JAGCNK010000042.1, forward strand.
TGTGCAAGCCAACAAGCAATTTGACTATATGCAATACACCAACCGCGACCACAGCATCTACGGCGGCAACACACGAGTTCATCTGTATACCAAGATGACCGATTTTATATTGAATAATTTGTAGTTTAAATATGAACTTAAATAAACCATCAAGAGAAAACGTTGTAAATAAGCTAACGTCGTACAGAGAACAAATCGACAAGTTAGTAAAAGATCCATATTCTTCAACAAACGATGATTTCAAAGACCAAATTATCTATGTGGACACATTAAACGAAATCATAAAAAATAATGAAGATGGCTTTCGTCCTCTTTTTTATGAACATATAAGATTTAAAAACATTAAGTTACAATCTTTCCTTGATAAAATAATGTTCATTATAATTATACCATTGGCTATTATAGCGTTCATTGGTGAAATTTGGTCGAGCGGAAGAACTCAAGGTGGTTTTAAAGGCGGATACAAC
>JAGCNK010000043.1 GCA_017645985.1 Bacteroidales bacterium
CCGATTTTACTACGATATCTTTGATACCGTCAACTGCTTGTTTTGCAAACGGTTTTTCTGTTGCTACTAATATTTTCATTTTTCTTATTGAATTATGAATTATGCACTTGGATGCATTGATTAGTTCTGTTTTTCGAAATCTTTCATAGCCTGAACGAGGGCGTCAACACTTGCTTCGGGCAATGCATTGTAGAGCGAAGCGCGGAATCCGCCAACCGAACGGTGACCTTTGAGACCAACCATATCGCGTTCTTTGGTGAAGTCGATGAATTTCTGCTCGAGGTCTTTGTATTCGTCGTTCATGATGAAGCAAACGTTCATGCGCGAACGAGAGTCAACCTGTGCTGTGCCTTTGAACAAGCGGTTGCGGTCGATTTCGTCGTAAAGCTTTGTAGATTTTGCGATAGCGCGTTTTTCCATCTCTTTAACACCGCCGTTCTGTTTGATCCATTCGAGGGTCTTAACTGCTGAGAATACAGATACACAAGGAGGAGTGTTGAACATAGAGTTCTTCTCGATGTGAGTTTTGTAGTTGAGCATTGTGGGAATCTGACGGTCAACTTTGCCGAGGATGTCGTCTTTTACGATAACGAATGTTACGCCAGCGCAAGAGAGGTTTTTCTGAGCGCCACCGTAGATAAGGCCGTATTTGCTAACATCCAAAGGACGGCTGAAAATGTCAGAAGACATATCTGCAACCACGGGAATGGGGCTTGTGTAGTCAACCAACTGCTCTGTACCGTAAATGGTGTTGTTGGTGGTGATGTGCATATAGTCAGCATCGGTGGGAATTTCAAAGCCCTTGGGAACGTATGTGAAGTTTGCTTCCTTGCTGCTGATGTGGTCGTCAACCTCGCCAAAGAGTTTGGCCTCTTTTGCTGCTTTGGAAGCCCATGTGCCAGTGTTTACATAAAAAGCTTTTTTGTTCAAGAGGTTGTAGGGAACCATACAGAACTGCAGGCTGGCGCCACCGCCGAGGAAGATTACCGAGTAGCCCGACGGAATGTCGAGAACCTCTTTGAAAAGTGCTACGGCTTGGTTCATTACAGCGTCGAACGATTTGTCACGGTGCGACATACACATGAGTGAAATGCCTGTTCCGTTAAAATCTTGAATGGCTTTAGCTGTTTCTTCAACTGTGTAATCCGGCAGAATAGACGGACCTGCAAAAAAATTATGCTTTTTCATTGTGTGTTTTATTTTTATTTTACAATCTATTTTTCTTATATATAAATGTGTCGGTTTAGTCAGCCGATAATTTTGGTGCAAATATGCAAATTGTTTTGCTATTGAACTAATAAAAATGCGTATTTTTATCATAATAATGATAAAAAATGTGCTTTTACGTGTTTTACCTATCTGTGGAGGGCCTCAGAAAAAAAATTTTGATTTTTTTATAAAAAAAATTTTGGTTGTATTAAAATCTGTTATACTTTTGCACCGTCAAAAAACGAAGGACATTTTGAAGGTTATTTGAAAGAGATTTATTATTAGAATATTAGGTAGACTAAGTAGCTCAGTTGGTAGAGCACATCCCTTTTAAGGATGGGGTCCTGGGTTCGAGCCCCAGCTTGGTCACTTTTTTTTTAACCGGTTTTTCTTTTTTTTACCGGTTTTTTTTGGGACTAAGTAGCTCAGTTGGTAGAGCACATCCCTTTTAAGGATGGGGTCCTGGGTTCGAGCCCCAGCTTGGTCACGATATTAAAATTATCATTTGTTAGGTCGACTAAGTAGC
>JAGCNK010000005.1 GCA_017645985.1 Bacteroidales bacterium
GTTGCACAGCAAGAGGGTGTTTTGCTCGAAAAAGACAAACTTTACGACAAATACGACCAAATTCACGAGCGCTACGGCGCAAAAATAGAGTTTGAGGCCGAAGACAAATGCGACAACATAGTAAAGGAATACAAAACCAAAATAGACGGCTACAAAGAGCGCATAGAGGTATTTGACAAAAAGCAGGACGAATATATGAAGCTCAAGGAGAAAATCAAAGCCGTAAAGCAGAAAGAGAAGATGATGAAGAAGCTCGAAGGTCACGACAACCACATAGAACAGGCCGACGAGCGCGAATTAAACTCTATAACCGCCGGAGAGTACGACCTTTCGCAGCTTACAATGGGCGACCTCGAACAAGAGGTGTTTGAACGCGAAGAGTACTACAAGCAGCTGGAGGAGACCAAATTTATTGAAAAATTATAAAACACATATATTATTACTTTAAAAAAATGAGAAAACTTATAGTAGCAGGCAACTGGAAGATGAACACATCTGTTGCCGAAGGAGTAGAACTCGCAAAAAAAGTTAGCGAATACGCAGTTAGCAAAAACCTTCCCGCTCAGAAACAGGTAGTGATAGCTCCCCCCTTCACACACCTCGCTCCCATAGCACAGGTTATCAACGCCGACAAAGTAATCCTCGCCGCACAAGACTGCGCTGCCACCACAAACGGCGCTTACACAGGCGAAGTTTCGGCTTCGATGCTCAAAGGTCTTGGCGTTAAGGCCGTTATCCTCGGTCACTCTGAACGTCGCCAGTATTTCAAAGAAAATTCAGAAATCCTTCTTAAGAAAATCAAACTCGCCCTCGCCGAAGGTCTCGACATCATCTTCTGCATCGGTGAAACAAAAGAACAGCGCGAAGCTGGTGCAAACCTTTACAACAACGTTATCAAGGCTCAGCTCGTTGACACTGTTTTCACTCTCACTCCCGAAGAGTTTAAGAAAGTGATCATCGCTTACGAACCCGTTTGGGCTATCGGTACTGGTCTTACAGCTACTCCCGAGCAGGCTCAGGACATCCACGCTATGATCCGCAAAGCTATTGCCGACAACTTCGGCCAGGCTGTTGCCGACGACACCACCATCCTCTACGGCGGAAGCTGCAAACCTTCAAACGCTGCAGAAATCTTCGCTAAGAAAGACGTTGACGGTGGATTGATCGGTGGCGCGTCGCTCAAAGCTGACGACTTCGCAAAACTTATCGACGCAAGATAGATTCCCTAATCTAATAATTTTTTGCGGGCGGTTGCGTTTGTTTATAAGGACGTACCGTCCGCTTTTTTATCTTAAACTACTACCGCTATGAAAATAAGGTTGACGATATCAAAACTATTTCTAACTATCTCGCTCGCTTTCAGCGTCTTGTGCGCAAACGCCCAGCAGAAGACATTCCCCGACGACGAGAGCTTTGTAGGCGAGCTTAACAGCTTCATGGGCGTAAAAACCTCGCTCAACAAGGATTTGAAGGCGGAGGTCAAGGCTTTTATCGACAAGATAGAGCAAAACGCAATAACAGGCGAACTGCGCTCACAGATGATAGAGCTGATGAACGGCTATCTTGCCAAACGATGCAACCCGTCGCCCCACATGCTCAACCTTATTAAAACTTACAACGCATTCTGCGACAAAAACAAGACCCAGCAGTTTACCATTTGGTACAACTATATGAAAGAGTACATGGACAGCCGTATTTCGATGACCAAGGTCAACGACGTCACCGTGTTTGTGTACAACCTGCTGAGCGGCAACAGCATAGAGACACTCGGCTCCAAATCGTGGATTATCAGCTCCGACAACTACAAGATTCTGGTGCAGGAAAACACGGAGGGCGAAAAAGAGCTCTGGGTGGAATGCTCCAATGTTGACCTCCGATGCAAGATGCGCGACGACAGCTCGCTGGTAATCTACAGCACCGGCGGAAAATTCAGCTACAACGACAAAAAATGGTTCGGAAAAGGCGGACGTGTTGACTGGCAGAGGGCTGGAATATCGCCCGACTCGATGTACGCCGAACTCAACAACTATGTGGTGGAAACCCGACGTGCCGACTTCTCTGCCGACAGCGTGGACTTTCACAACCCGTTCTTTTTCAGGAGCTATATCAAAGGAAAATATTTCGACAAGCTGGTGGTGGGCGGATTCGGACAAAAGGCGCGTTATCCCCAGTTCGAGTCTTACAACCGCTACCTCACCATTCCCAACCTTATTCACAACATCGACTTCCAGGGAGGCTACTCGCAGCACGGAAGCGTGTTCTCGGGCGTGGGCGACACCTCGGTAAACGCCCAGCTCACATTCAAATTCAACAACGCACCGTTGATTACCGCCAAGTCTACATCGTTTGTCTACAACACCGACCGTGTAGAATCCAACAACGCCAAAATTTCCATCAACTTTGGCAACGACTCGATTTCGCACATCGGTCTCCGCCTCAGATACAGAGCCAACGACTCGCTGCTTACGCTTTTTAAGCTCACCACCGGCTCTGAGGTGGCCAAATATATCGACACTTACCACTTTATAAAATTCGACGTCAACGAGCTGCAATGGCATCTCGGCGACACTGCTATATATTTCGTTACCAACCGCTCTGCATCAAGCGATTACGCTCAGTTTCAGTCTTACGACTATTTTGACGAAACCGAGTTTAAAAATCTCCAAGGTATGGACCGTGTGCATCCGCTCGTAGCACTGCACAACTATATCTACGCTATGCAGACCTTTGAGATAACTCCCACGCTCTACAACCAGTACCTGCGCGAAAACTACGGTTTGTATATCACCGACGAGAAGGTGTCGGAGCTGCTCCGCAAGTTCTCTTACGACGGCTATGTGAAATACGACCCCGCCACGCAGTATGGCAACATCGACCAGAAGATTTTTGACGTGATAGGCTGCCACACCCTCACCAAAGACTTCGACTGTATCGACATCTACTCGCACGCCAAACACCGTGGCGACGTGAACGCAGTGTTCAATCTCAAAGACTACAAACTGTCGGTGTTCAACGTGCTGCCGTTTAAGTTTAGCAAGAGCTCCAACGTGGTGGTTACTCCCGACTCGGCTATCGTTATCGGCGACAGTTTGAACATCAAGTTCAACGGCAAAATCTCAGCGGGACTAGCCAACTTCTACGGCAAGGACTTCGATTTTTCGTACGATAAGTTTACCGTTGACATTCCCAACGCCGACTCTATGGCTCTGTTGGCTTACAACAATGTGGACGGCAAGTTAAAGGTAGATTCGGTGCGAAGCGTGTTTGAGCACATCCAGGGAGTGCTGGAAATCGACTCGTCGTTCAACAAGTCGGGCAAGGACAGTTTTGAGCATATGCCGAAGCTAATCACCAAAGACACTTCCTACGTATATTACGACAAGATAACCAACGGCAAATACGACCGCGACAAGTTTCACATGACGGTGTTCCCGTTTGAGCTTGACAGTATGAAGTACCTGTCGCTCAACGGTGTGCAGGCCAAAGGATCGTTTGAGTCGGGCATCTTCCCCGACCTGGACGTTACGCTTACGGTGCAGCCAGACATGTCGCTCGGATTTGTGATGCCCACGCCCGACGACGGTATGCAGCTGTTCTCTGGCAAGGGTACTTATCACAACACAGTAACACTTAACGGCAAGGGTCTAGGCGGCGACGGAGAGATACAATACCTCACCACTGTGGCTCGCGCCGAAAAATTCTTCTTCTATCCCGACTCTGTTACCGGCACGGTCAACTATCTTGATGTTCAGCCTGTTACCAAAGAGCAGCTGGGCACTGTTCCCGATGTGAAGACCGACATACCCGACCTTCACGCCGACTCAGCTCTCGTATTCTGGAAACCTGCCGACGACCGTTTCTCAGCCACTTGTCAGGATACCGCCTTCACGCTTTACAACGGCGCGGGCAAATACAACGGTACTATCAACATCACACCCGACAAGATGAGCGGCGAGGGACTTATGCTATACGCCGGTTCGGGTATTTTCTCCGAAAAGTTCGACATTCACAACCTCACCTTCCGAGCCGACAGCTCCACATTCTGCTACTACGACCCGAAGGTGCCGGGCGACTCTACTGGATACCTTTTCGCATATCTCTACAATGCGGATTTCAACATCGACTCCACGGCACAGTGGGCAAGGTTCATCGCCTCAAACGACAGTTCCAAGGTCTTTTTCCCGCAGAACAAATACAAACAGAAAACAGGATTCTACTATTGGAGCATCAACAAAAACTTGCTCGAATTTGGCAACGACCTTCCCGACTACGACCTCAGCATGATAGCCAAAACAGAGGAGGAGTTTGAACAAATCCGTTACAAAAACGCCAAGGACGACCCGCTGCTCGGCGGCGTAACATTGATTTCCGACAAGGACACCCTCACCTATTCGGCATACAGCACTTCGTTCTCGCCCGACGACGGCATTATCAGCGTTCACGAGCCGGGTGTAATCTCGGTAGAGGACGCCAAAATCGACCCCACAGGCATTATTTCGATTTTCAAGGGCGGACAGATTGGCAAGTTTGACAACGCCCTCGTAACCTGCAACCAGGACTCGCTGATGCACAAGATTGTGAACACTTCGGTACGAATCCGCGACAAGTACTATTTCAAGGCTGTGGGCGGTCAGTACGAATACAACAACCCGAAACAGGGTATCAACTATATCAAGCTCGACTCGATGGAAGTACGCCGTGTTAAACAGGACACCGCGCAAAACGCCGACAAGGTACGATGCACGTTCGGTATAGGCACAGTGGAAGAGTCAGAACAGTTTATGCTTAGTCCGCAGTATATGTTCTCGGGCAAATACTCGTTTATGGGCAATATTCCGGGCATCAAGTTCAACGGCTACGCCTACATCCGTCAGGAATGCGACAGCGCGATAATGCCGTTCCGTTTCGAGGGCAACCTCAACCCCGACAGCATCGTGTTCCCGATTTCAGACCACGTGGTCGACACCGCCCACGTAAGGCTTTTCACCGGTTTCTTCTACAACCACGAACAGGAGAAACTCTACTCCTTGTTTATGGGACGCAAGATTGAAAACCGCGACGAACCGGTGCTCGAAGCCGGCAAGGGTCTGTCGTATGCCGTTCGCAACAACCAATACCAGGTGTCGTCGGCACGCAAGCTCGCCGACCCGTCGCTCACCGACAACTCCATCTCGCTGTACAGGGCGCTGTGCTTTGTAGGCGGCGAGGGAAATATCACCACCAATGTGAATGTCAACCCGGTGCAGCTGATAACCAAGGGCTCGATAATGCACCAGAAGGAGTCTAACAAGTTTTCAATGAATATGATAATGTCGGTCGACTTCTTTATCCGTCAGGACGTTATCAAGTCGATGGCAGAGAACCTCACCGACGTGGCAGACGCCAAACCGGTGAACCTGACCCAGGAGAGCATCCGCAAACGTCTGCAGTTTATGCTCGGATTAGACACCGCGTCGAGGGTAATCGAAGACTACTCGCTGTCGGGCTCTATCTCAAAAATGCCCAACGGACTGTCGAAGACAATCGTGTTTACCGACCTCAAAATGACGTTCGACACCACCGCGCACTCATACCGCTCAGTTGGCGACATCGGCGTTGGTTTCGTTGGTGGAACAATGATCAACCTCTATATGAAAGGCAATGTGGAGATTATCCGCAACCGCAAAAAAGGCGACCAGATTTCAATTTATCTGCAACCGAGACCTGGCGTCTGGTACTATTTCAACTACAAGGCGGGATTTATGTACTGCCTGTCGAGCGACGAGGAGTTCAACAACAAGATTATGTACACCAAAGACAAGGAACGAGTCTTGAAGTTTGACA
>JAGCNK010000001.1 GCA_017645985.1 Bacteroidales bacterium
CCAATTCGCGCACACGGCGACCTATAAGTTGCGTGGTTTGCGAACCGAAATCAAGAATTATTATTTTTTGCTGCATATTGGTGTTTGTTTAATTAATTGTCATACAGTAAATTCCATACCATCTTCGGCGGCGGTGGAATTCGGGAAAACCTCTTGAGTTTCCACTTCCAAGAGCGATTTAATCTGGTCGTTGCCGTATCGGTGCGAGTAATGACCTATTATTAGCCTTTCCACTCCGGCGTTTTTGGCTATCTGCGCAGCCTGTGCTGTGGTGGTGTGAAAGGTGAGTTTTGCACGCTCTGCCAAGGTCTTGTCGTAAGTGGCCTCGTGGTAGAGCACGTCGCAACCTTTGACCGCCTCCTCAACAGATTTGAGCGCGAGGGTGTCGGTGATAAAAGCGTACGACTTGGGTGTGGGCGGCTCGGTGGTGAGTTCCGAGTTTGGAATGGTTTCGCCGTTTTCGAGATGAAGGTCAGAACCCTCTTTGATTGCCACTATCTCGGCAATTGTAAGGTTATATTTGTCAATCATCTCTGAGCGGATGTTTTTTAATGCTGTTTTTTCCTTGAAAATAAAACCGCAAGTAGGTACTCTGTGCTTTACGGGAACGCTGTACACCTCGATAGCCTTGTCTTCGTAGATAAGTTCCACTTGGTCGTAATGCAGTGGTACAAAGATAGTTTTGAAACCAAGTTCGTCGAGTTTGGTGGGCGAATACTCGCCTTCGAGCATTTTTTGAAGGTCGGGATGCGCGTGTATATATAGGTCGTTGGTTCGTCCCAAAAGACCGTAAGAGCTTAACAGTCCGAACAATCCGTAAAAATGGTCGCCGTGAAGGTGCGAAATAAAGATATGCTTGATGGCGGCAGTGCGTATGCCGTATCGGTTCATCTGCACCTGGGTAGATTCGGCGCAGTCAACAAGATAAGGGTGCGTGTTGTGAGTCACCACCTGCGCTGTGGCGTATCTGTGCTTCGACGGCAGAGCCGATCCGCAGCCGAGTATTTTAACTTGAAACGACATATCACTATCTTTTTTCTTGACGGCGCAAAGATATTGAAAAAAATCGTAAAATGCAGAACAAATGTTATTCTATAACCCTAAGTTCGATGGGGAAATTGATAGTGTAGCGGAGGTCTTCGCCGTTTTCTTGCGAAGATTCGTCGCCGTCTTCGTAGTACCAGATGATTTTGAGAGTGTTGGGTTCTTGGATGCTTTTAAGTATCGACATCAGTTCCAGCACGCAGCGCAGAGTGGCGGAGTTGTAGTACTCAAAATTGAAAATAAGTTCGGTATAGTTTTTAGGTTGTGCGGCGTAATCTTCCAACCATTTGAAAATAGGCGAATAGAATGCGTCGCTGTCTTCGGGCATAGAGCGGCCTGCGATGGTCAGTTTGCCTTCGTCGGGGTCGAATACAACACGTGGTGTGGTACTTGTGGCTTCTATATAAAGTTTCTGCATCTGCATTTATTTATTTTTTGTGTGCAAATATATATAAAAAATAAATAGTTGGTATCATTATACTCAAAAAAAAGTTCAAAGTTTCACCTTTTTTGTTAAAAATTTGAATTGTCAAATACAGCATTCCATAGTCAGGAGAGCGTTGTTAGAATCCTGATTGTCAAATACGTACGAGATACCAGTCCTGCTTTCGCGGGCAATATCTATCAGACCAAGACCTGATGTCACATCCAAATTGTCGTGTCCGTTGCGGAGTATGTGGCGGTAGTAGTCGTCGAGCTCTGACGGGTCTTTGGCGTTGAGTTTGTCGATATACGCTTGGAGTGTGTCCACCTCGTTGGTAGGAATCGAGTTGGAGGCTGTCAAAGTATACTGCGTGCCGCTTTTGCCAATTGAGAATAGTCCCTCGTGTTCGTCGTTGTTGGTGGACACTGCGTGTTTTGAGATGTTTTGAATCATCTCCACCATAATGTGGTATACCTTGCGCTGGGTTTTCAGCTCGGGGTCGAGCACGGCGATGTTGTTTTCGGCCATCATAAGTATCTGGTTGACAGCGTTTCGGTCAAAGTCTCCCTTGACGGCTATGAACTTGTGGTTCTGTTCCATCAGGTTTTTGATAAATTCGGTGCGGTCGATACTGATTGTCTCTGAATCGTCGGTGCTGCATTTCAGCCTTAGCTGGAAGAAGAAAAACGAGCGTTTGTCGTCGATGGGAACGAATTTGAAATCCAATTTTTCCTTGGTTTTGCGAATCATCTCCACAAATCCGAGCCCCGCGCCGCCCTCTTTCGAGAGCTGTTTGTTGGTGAGAGTCTCCACAAATATCTGTTTCAGCTCGTCGGCGTTCATAGAGTTCACGCGCTCAAGCTTCTCCTTTATGTTGCTGATTTTTGCATTGTCAACGTAGTTGCCCGATGTTATGTAATAGCTTCTGTTTCTGCGTCGTACAACAAAGATTTCGCCCGAGGTCTCATCTTCTGGTCTGCCCGAAAGTCCGTATCTGAGAATGTTTTGGAAACTCTCAATCATCAGAAACGACACTTTGTTTTTCTGACCTTCGGAGTCGGAACTCTTAGCCATGTAACCTTTCCAAAGCTCGGTGGCCATACCTAACACGGAGTTGTCGAACCTGCCTAAGTATATGAAACTCAGGTCGTCGTCCTTAAGTTCGTTGAATAGTATTTGGTTGGTATTATTGTCCATAATATTAGTAATATTCTGCTTGGTCAAAAATTTAATTATTTTTAAGGCTATAAAAATAAAAAAACTATCTAAATTTGTAAAATTTCTTAATGATATTTTTTTTGAAAAAACGAATAAAACTGATTTATGTTAACCAAAATTGTAAAGTTTTTGCTTCTGGCCTGTATGATTATGACCTCGGCACCCTTGTTGGCCACCCACAACCGTGCCGGCGAAATTGTCTACAAGCATATTTCGGGCTATAAATACAAGCTTTTCATATATACCTACTGCTATACGCTTACCGACGCCGACCGCGACGAGCTTGAACTAGACTGCGGCGACGGCACTGGCAAGGAGGTGCTGCGGCGTACTTCTAAAACCTTTTTGGACGACGGTACGCCATTCAACGATAATACCAAGGAGGCTCACACCCTTATCTGCAAAAATATTTACGAGGGCGAGCATACGTTTTCGGGTCCCGGTGTCTACACCTTATATATGGAGGACCCAAACCGAAACGAGGGCGTTGACAACATTCCCAATTCGGTGAACGTGGTGTTTTCGATCAAGACCATACTTTCGATAGGCACTGTGGCAGGCAACAACAGTTCGCCCGTGCTGCTCAATCCGCCTATGGACAAGGCTGCGCTCAACAAGGTGTTCGTTCACAATCCGGGAGCATACGACCCCGACGGCGACAGTCTCAGCTACAAGATTGCCCACTGCCTTACCGAAAACGGCGTTGAGATTGTGGGATATTCGTTTCCTCCCGTCACCAACTCGATTTATGTGGATCCGTACACTGGCGACTTTGTTTGGGACCGTCCATCAAAAATAGGCTCTTTCAACGTGGCTATGGTGATTGAGGAGTGGCGCAACCACGTTAAGATAGGAGAGGTGCTCCGCGACATTCAGGTGGATGTGATGGACACCGACAACCATACTCCCGAAATCGACAATCTTGCAAACCACTGTGTTATAGCCGATTCGCTGTTGCAGTTTACTGTTACGGCTCACGACCCCGATTCCCGCGACCTTGTGGAGCTGTCGGCTTCGGGCGGCGTGTTTCAGGTGGAGGACAGTCCCGCCACATTTGTGGTTATGGGCAATAAAACCAAGAATCCGAAAGGATATTTTGAGTGGCAGACCACACGCAACCATGTGCGCCGACTGCCTTACGACGTGCTTTTCCGTGCTGTTGACGACGACATTAAAGTGCCGCTGACCGCATACAACAAAAACAAGATTACCGTGATAGCTCCGCCGCCCGAGATTGTGTCGGCTCAGCCTACCAACAGCACCATCAGCATTACGTGGAACAATGGCGGCAACGACAACGCCACCGGCTACAAGATTTACCGCCGTGCCCGTCCCGACAATTTTGAACCCGAAACCTGCGAAACCGGTATGCCCTCGGCCTGGGGTTACGAGCTTGTCAAGGTGGTGACCAATCCCAGCGAGACCTCTTTCCTCGACAACAACAACGGCATCGGACTTGCCTCGGGCTTCTGTTACTGCTACCGAGTTACCGCCACATTTGCCGACGGTGCCGAGAGCATCGTGTCGAAACCTATTTGCAAAGTGCTGTCAAGAGGCACGATAGTGTTTACACAAGCCACTGTGGAAGAGACCGACGAAACCAATGGCGCTATACACCTGCAGTGGACTCAGCCTGCCGACCTTGACCAAAACGTTGTGAAACCGCCTTACGCCTACCTGCTGTTCCCTGCGCATGGTATTTACGACGGTATCTACACGCAGCAGATTGAAATCAACGGCATTAAAGACACCACTTATACGCAGACCAACATCGACACATACAATAAAGGCAGCATTTACAAAATCACCTTTACCAACCGCAACCAGGAGACCGGAGGATGGAACTCTATCGGCTCGGCGTCGATGGCGTCGTCGGTGTTTATCAAGCTGGAATGCGCCAACAGGTCTATCAAGATTACTCACGAGGCCGACGTGCCTTGGAAAAACGACACATTTGTAGTGTACCGCCGTGATCCGGGAGCCACCGAGTTCGACTCGATAGGATACTCTACCGATGGCACTTATCTCGACCAGAACCTCACCAACGACGTGGAGTATTTTTACAAGATGAAGACCATCGGCTATTATTCGGAGGAGGGACTGCCCGACCATATTGAAAACTGGTCGCAGATAGCATCCGGCATTCCGTTAGACACTGTGCCGCCGTGCGTTAAGCTCAATCTCACATCTTATTGCGACGAGGCTGTCAACAAGCTGGAATGGCATCCCGATACGGTGTGCGGACTGGATATAGAAAAATATCACATTTATTACAGCGAGACCCTCGACGGCGAGCTGCAGCTTATTGCCGACGCCGAACCCACCGTGCTTGAATACGAGCATCATCCCACAGTAGGTATGGCGGGCTGCTATGTGGTTACCGCCACCGACCTGGCAGGCAACACCGGCTCTACCGACCAGCGCACCTGTATCGACAACTGCGAATACTACCGACTGCCTAACGTGTTCACTCCCAACGGCGACGGCATCAACGACCTTTTCCACCCGTATCCCTACCAGTTTGTCGACCGAATTGATATGACAATCACCAACCGCTGGGGCAAGGTGGTGTTCAAAACCAGCGACCCCGACATCAACTGGGACGGCAACGACCAGCAGACCGGCACCAAGATGCCCGACGGAGCATATTTCTACCGCTGCACAGTTTACGAGTACAGGCTTTCGGGACTGGAGGAACGCGAGCTGGAGGGATTCATTACCATATTAAGCAAACAAACCGACAAAAAATGAAGACATTAGCTACATATTTATTCATAGTGATGACTCTGCTGCCGTTTTCAGCATTGTCGCAAGATACTGTCAACACCGCGCAGCTGGCTTGTGCGGCTTTGAAAACGCAAAATCTGGAGTATGCCGACAGCTTGGCTGACAAGGCTTTGTCAGAAAAAATCACACCTGCACGTCTTGCGTTGAAAGCCGACATTTTGTACGAGATGCGCCAGTATGCCGAGGCAGCCCGGTATTACACCGCCGCCGATAAGGCTATGGCGGGAACATCAAAATTGAAGACCGCCAAATCATACACCCTGGCCGCTATGTACGATTCTGCATTTGCCTCGCTTACAGCGTATTGCAATATTCAAGACAGAGTGTCGTCCGCCAAGATAGCCGCCGACCCCGATTTTGAGCCGTTGAAATCCGACAGCCGTTGGCAAAATGTTCTTAATCAGCGTGATATAAATCCTTATCAGAAAGATTTGGAATCGGCAGAACACCTTATTAATACTCACCGCAACGGCGACGCCTTTGTGATACTCAACCAGGTAATCAAAAAACATCCCTCGGCACATCGTGCGTGGTATCTCCGCGCATCGGCATATTACAACGACGGCAATTTCAAGTCGGCTCTCTCGGATATGGAGCACGCAGTAAAGCTTCGCAGCCGAAACTCGCTATATCTCAACACAATGGCAGAGATTCTTTTGGCGCAGAATAAGTATTCAAAAGCAGCCGAAACTTGGATTATGGCAATCAAAGCCGATGAGATGGCGGTAGATGGCTTTCTCGGAGCAGCCAAGTCGCTGTTGAAGTCAAAAGATTACCAAGGTGCTGAAAAATATTCAAGGCTGTATCTGCTTATGTTTCAGAACAATGTCGAAGCCGTATCAGTTTTGTCAGAATCGCTAGCCTGTCAGGGCGATTGCGTGTCGGCACTCAGGGTTTTGAACACTATGCCTGCCAAAAACGCCGCATTCTACCGTTCCCGTGGCATAATATATTTACAGTCAGAAACATATCAGTTTGCTATCGACGACTTTAACCGCGCCATCGACCTCGACCGCACACTTTTTGACATCTATTTACACCGTGGACTAGCCTACTATATGCTTGGCAAAAAAGACGATGCCAAACGAGATTGGAACACTGCTGTTAAGAATCGTGTTTATAAGGCAAACGACTATTTAG
>JAGCNK010000044.1 GCA_017645985.1 Bacteroidales bacterium
AGCGAGAACTTGTCGTAATACTGCGCTATGGTGTATGCGGCAAGGGCTGCGGTTTCGGCAGTGCCACGCACCACAGTCTTGCGGAATATCTCGTAAAACTCCTTGTAGAGCGAAGCGTTGCCCTCCTTTACCCTCTTGCGGCTTTCGGCGTCGAACTCTGGCAGTTCAAACATAGCTATAAGCGCACGCAGCGCCGACATGCGGGTGACACGGTTTTCGGAATATAGGATGTCCCACTCCACAAAGCGGAAACTCTGGATGCTTGATCCGAGGGCAAGGGTGAGAGCCTCGCGCTCGATAATGTTGTTGGTAACGCCGATACCCTCCACGATAGCCTCGGTGAGAGCCTTGATGTCGTGAGAGTATTTGAGCACCGCTCCGCGCATCACAGCGCGCGACTTCCAGCACGGCACCTTGTCGGCCATCTCGCGGTAGATAGTAGTGTCGGCCCTGACGCCCTTGTTGAGAATAAACTCGGCAGCCTTAGAAGCGATACGGTCGTCGGTATCGTAGGCAAGCTTCATCATATCCTCCTTGAAATCACGGTAGCGGAACGCCGAGCACGACCCGATAGCGGCAATGCGCACACGGTAGTCGCAAGTGTCCTGAGTGATAATACGCTGCAAAAGATACTGGGCACGCTCGGTTTGACAGTTGCGCAGGGCACGGGCTATGGCAGTCTGCACCGACACAAGCTGTGCGCTCTTGTAAGCGTTGGCAAGCATATCGGTATAAGGTGTAAGGTCGCCATCGTAAAGTGCGAAATATTCAGCAGCCACGCCCTTGATATGCGGGTCGGCCTTGCGGTCGGCAATAATCTCGGCAGCCTTAGCCACAGCCTGAGGCAGCTGCACGCCGCGCCTCTGCATCATACAGAGCGCCTCCATCTGAGCCATAGCCATCTGGGGCTGCTGTGGCATATAGTTTTGCGAGCATATATAGTTGAGATCGTCGGCACCACCGCACTGGCCGAGAGCCACGAGGGCAGCCTGACGCACACCGTCGTCCTTGTCGGCAGCAGACACGAGCTGCAGATGAGCCGCGGCGGCACGGTGACCGACGTGACCGAGGGCGTTAACAGCAGCCAGACGCACACCGGCATCCTCGTCGTTGAGCAGCGAAATCACACCCATGATGTTAAGGCTGTCGCGCATAGCGCCGATGGTGTACGCCGCCGCCTTCCGGTACTCGGGCAGTTCGCTGCCGATGTACTTGACCACGTCCGACGAGCTGCCTGTAAAGCGGCAGTTGTATATCCTCTGAAGCGTGGCATCGCGATAGATATTGGCGCCCGAAGGTTGGGAGATGTTCCCTTCTCCGCACGACGCCAGTATGATTGGCAACGCCACTATACAGATTTTCAGCCTTTTCATGATCTTCGAGTATATTTTTCTATTTGTTTCCTGTTCTATCTATTTAATAAATGTGTTCTGTATCTGACTTACAAAGAACGTTCCAAATAAAAAATTTATAAGCGAATAAAACATTTTTATCACCTCTTTTGGCATATAAAAAAAAGAAGCGCCCCGTCGCCAGATGTAAATTTATTGTAAATTCTATTATTTTTTGAGAAAAAGGTGATACACGTATAAATATTTTTGACTATATTTGAGATTGGAAAAAAATGCAAAAACGGAATGGAACTTGAGGAACAACATATGTCATCAGAATGCAACTGTCTGCAAAGGCTCTCCTCCGACGCCGGTATGAATATCCTGTCGGAACTGCTCGGAAGCCATGCCGACGGGGTGATATTGTGCGATTCGGAACTGAGAATCATCAACCGAAACAACAGCGCCGCCATCATCACCGCCCACGCTATGAGCGGCAAAGAGCCGATGCCGTTGTTCGAAGTTTTTCCCGAGCTGTCGGCCGACTCTGTACGTAGCAAGCTTGAAACCGCCCACAAGTCGAACAAGGTGGTAGAGTTTCTGTGCGGGCTGCGCGGCGTAACATACCGTATCAAGTCGGCACGCATATTCGAGGGACTGATGCTCCAGCTCACAGAGATTTCCAATCCCCTTTCGCCCGACAGCGACTTAGACAACAACAACTTCAAGATGCTGTTTGAGAACCTCACTTCGGGATTCCTATTCCTCAAAAAGACAGAAAACTACGACGGAACGTCTGATTTTGATATTATAGACGTCAACTCCACATTCGAGATATATTTCGGAATAGAGCGCGACAACATCATAGGCCGCAAGATGTCGGTATGCCTGCCCAAGATACACGAGGAGCTCGGCTCAAAGCTTGAGCGCATTGCCATGCACGGACGCGCTATGAGAGAGGTGTACGAAAACCCCGCAAACCGACGTCACTTGGAAATCAAGATATTCTCGCCACGAATAGGCTACGCGGCCGCGGTGTTTAACGACATCAAGGCAGAGATGGAGCAGCGCAACGACCTTCTGGTAAAAAACGAGATATCCAAAGCGTTCGCACTCAGCGGCGACGGCAACGTGTACAAAGCCATTATCGCACTTCTGCAGCACAACACGCACAGTCCTTGCGGATTCATCGGCTACCCCATCGACAACTACTTCGTGAAAGTGCTTGCCGTCAACGACCCAGCCACCGAATACTCGCTCACCAACAGCGAGGGCGAATACGTAGCAGATATGAAGATGTTTCCCGTAGGATTAGAAGCTATTAAAACCAAGCAGCAGAAATTAAAAGAAAACGTCAACGGGCACACCCACATACTTCTGACCCCGGTACTCAACAAAGACGTGCTTGTGGGACTTATAGGACTCGCCGACGCACCCGACGGATACGACCAACGTCAAAAAGACTTTGTGAGCGGCATTGCAGAGTACGCTGCTCCACTTATGGAACGCGAGATCAAAGACTACCACTACAAGAAGGAGCTTATCAAAGCCAAGGAGATAGCCGAACAGAACGAGAAACTCAAGACAGCGTTTCTCGGCAACATAAGCCACGAGATACGCAACCCGCTCAACAGCGTGATAGGCTTCAGCGACCTGCTGCTGCGCTCGGGCGAACTCACTCCAAAACAGTTTAAATACGCCGACACCGTGTTCAAGGCCGCCAAAAACCTTGAAAGCATAGTCACCTCTATTGTGGAACTTTCGAAGATAGAGACACGCCAGGTGAAGGTGTCAAACTCGTCGTTCTGCCTCAACAACCTCATCGACGACGTGTTCGACCTGTTTAAAAACAAAGCAGAAATCAAAGGACTGGCGCTCATACCGCAGAAAGGTCTCGACCAGTTTGCCTCATACATCTACACCGACCGTTCAAAGATTCACCGCATAATGTCCACCTTGGTAGACAACGGCTTGAAATTCACCGAAAAAGGCGAAGTGTCGTTTGGCTACAAGTACATAGGCAAAGACAACGCCATAGAGTTCTTCGTTAAGGACACCGGCATAGGCATACGCAAAGAGATGCAGTCGAAAATATTCTCGTCGTTTCAGCAGGGCGACGAAAAATCGCTTGAACGCACCCACGGAGGCATAGGCGTGGGACTATCGATATGCAACAGCTACATACAGATGCTCGGAGGCAACATCTGCATAGAGTCAGAGCCTCAAAAAGGTTCGCTGTTTCATTTTGCCATAGGATATAACACACAACCGTCGTAACCATAAGCAATGTTTCTAAAAAAATCCGACTCGTTTCGCGACCTTCTGAAAAAAGAATACGGCATAGACTACGCCAAGAAGGTGGAGTTCGTGACGGAGTGCATTCCCCTGGAAGAGCAGATAGAATACACCGAGTTTTCGATGAAACGCCGCGACGCCGGCAACAACTGCAAATCGTTCGACACCACGGCGGACATTCTCACCACATCAGAAAACGACGACGAAGTGAAGACCGCCCTCTCCGATATGGCGGCGATAGGCAGCATAGAGGCATTGAAATTTCTCACCCAATACGCCGAAAACCACAAGGGACTTTACGACTACTGGCCCGCCATTGCCCGAAACGAGTGCAAGGGCAGCGTGGAATACGACCTCACCGGCGAGGTAAAGATATACATACTGTCGCCCTTCGGCAGCGTTGACGGCAAAATCAAGTTCAAAGCCACGGCACGCACTGCCACTCGCGAGCCGTTTTCGCAGCTGCAGAAAGAAATCATAAAAAAAGAGTTCGCATTTCAGGACTGCCGCCATCACACCGAAACCACAGTAAGGTTTTTTCATTCGGGCGTGCGGCTCACAATGCTCATGCCGTTAGACCTTCCCATACTCAGCACCATAGCCGAAACACTCAACGAGTGCAACCTTCTGGGATGCGGCATCGACATCGACTCGCTCAATCTCAAAAACTTTGACGGAAAAAGCGTAATGTAGCCTCAGCTCAAAAAAGGGCATAAAAAAAGCGGGAACTGATGTCCCGCTTCAAAAAAAACTAACTATTAACTAATCTACTACCTCTAAACAATCTCTGTGCAAATGTACGGTGTATTTTTGAATATGTTGCAATTTTTTTGCAAGTTTTTTCAAAAAAAATTACTTTTCATTGAAATTCAAATAATTACAAAGGCAAAAATTTTACTTTTTTGAGCGGTAAAATTCGTTGCAAACTATCGCCGCAGCCGAAGAAACGTTGAGACTCTCGGGCGCGAACTTAGGATCGCAGCCGCAAGGAATGGCCACACGTCGCGAAACGGTGCTCTCCACCTCGGGCGAAATGCCGTGACCCTCGTTACCCATCACAATGATTCCGCCGTCAGACTTGTCGGCGTCGTAAATATTTTCACCGTTCATAAACGTGCCGAACACATCCACACCCGCGCTACGGGCGGTAGCCAGCACCTGCGGAAGGTCGCAGTATTCAAGTTTCACCCTGAAAGCCGAACCCATAGCCGCCTGCACCACCTTGGGGTTGAACATATCGGCGCAATCGCGCGATGCAAAAACTGTGCTGATGCCGTACCAGTTGGCAATACGGAGAATAGTGCCGAGATTTCCGGGGTCGCGCACGCCGTCGAGAGCAAGGTAAAGTCTTCCGCGACGGATTTCGGGCAAAGCAGCCTGCTTTGGCGTGTACACCTCTGCCACCACGCTGCATGCCGTGGTCATAGCCGACAGCTTGCGAATCTCCACCGCGTTAACAGCCGTTATCACAGTGTTCTTAAAACTGTCGGCATAGCTGCTTATCCATTCCGGCACAGCAAAAATCTCCTTGATACGCATATCAGACCGCAGAAGTTCAAGCACCACCTTAGTGCCTTCTGCCACAAAAGTGCCGCTCTCCTGACGGTATTTTTTTATTTGCAGAGAATTAATCTGTTTTATTCTGTTTTTGCTTAGCATATTTGTAATTTTGCATTGAGTTTTACAACCATCATCTCACGCTCCAATGAAGAGTACTATCAAATATATTGCCATAATGGCGTCGGCGGCAGCGGCAACACTGTTTGGATGCAGCCCCACAAAATACTTTGCCGAGGACGACAAACTGCTCACCGACATGTCGGTAGAATGCGACAACAAGCAGATCGACGTGGCCGAAGCCGAAGAATACATCCGTCAGAAGCCTGTCCGCTCGGTATTCGGGTTCGCAATCTATTCGCGAATCTACAACAGCGTGGACCCGCAGAAAAACGAAATCCGCAAGGCAAAGATACAAAAAGATCTGGATGAAAAAAACAATAATTTAAGAATTAAGCACGAAGACAAAATTTCATCATACAAGACCCGCGCCCGCGACTACAACACCAAGGCGAGCGCATACTACCGCCAGGGCGACTCTTCCAAGGGCAGGAAATACGAAGACAAATATATAAAGTGTCTCGAAAAGTCGAAGGCTCTGCGCAACAAGGGCTATTCAGAAAAGACCAAGAAGTTCAGCCTGCCGATTTTCATCCAAAACATCGGCGAAGAACCAGTGAAATACAACCCTGTGATGTCGGCAAAATCGGCTGAGCAGATACGGCTATATTTGTGCAACAAAGGTTTTTACGACGCCAAGGTAGAATACACCGAAAAGGTGAAACGCCGCAACATGTCGATAGTGTACAACATTCACGCCGGCACGCCGATAACCATCAGCAACATCAGCTACGACGTACCCGAAGACACTCTTAGCAAGTACATAGCCGCCGACACAGCCGAAAGCCTCATAAAGCGAGGCGACAATCTCGACGCCGACGTGCTGCGAGCCGAAAGCGACCGCATAACCGCCAACCTCAGAAACAACGGATACTACTCGTTTTCAAAAAGCTACATATCGTACCAGATCGACACACTGGGCAAGAACCACCAAGCCGACCTCACAGTGATGATTGTGCCCATCGTTCTCGACAACGGCCTCACCGTCAACCACCGCCGCCAGTACATATCGCAAGTGGCGGTATTTCCCAACCACAACAGCAAGCAGGCACTTGTAGACGGCGACGACTATTATGAGGACACCGACACCACGCTGCACAATTTCAAAGGCAGTCCGATATACTTTGTGAGTCACGGCAGCAGGGATGTGCGTCCCGACGTGGTGGCAAACGAAGTGTTTGTTCGTCCCGGCAGCATGTACCGTCAAAACGACGTCAACAACACATACCGTCACCTTTCGGCGTTCAATATGTACAAGATGGTAAACATCGAGTTCACCCCCGCCCCGAGCCGCGACTCGCTCAACTGCAACATCTTCCTCACCAACAATATGTTGCAAGCGTACATTTTTGAAATAGGCGGCACCAACTCGTCGGGCAACCTCGGTGCGGCATCGTCGCTCACATACCAGCACAAAAACATTTTTCACGGAGCCGAAACCTTCGATATGAAAGTGTCGGTGGCACTCGAAAGCCAGAACAACCTCGGTTCGGAACAGCTGAAGCTGCATCTCAACACACAGGAATACGGATTAGAGGCGAGGCTTTATTTCCCCCGTCTGTTGTATTTCAAGTTTTTGCGCGACTTTTTCCGCGACAACACGCCCCGCACATACTTCTCGGCAGGTATCAACTACCGCTCTCGTCCCGACTACACCCGCTCTATGGTAAACGCCAACCTCTATTACCAGTGGCAGGTGGGCAAGTACTATTCGCACACGTTCACGCCGTTGCGACTGAGCTCGATACACATATCCAACACCGACAGCACATTTATGCGCTGGCTCGAAAAACTCTATATCAAAGACAGTTACCAAGACCACTTTATCCTTGGCAGCACCTACAGCATCACATTCAACAACCAGAGCAGCGGCAAACGCAACTACGACTTCATAAAGCTCAACGTCAGCTGGGCGGGCAACATTCTGCAGTTTGCCAACAAGCGTCTCAAATCGGAGAAAAACGACCAGGGTGCATACACGGTGCCGGTGGTTAACACTATGTACGCGCAGTTTGTGAAAACCGACCTCGACTACCGTCACTATATCAAAACGTCGGCGGTGTCGAACATAGCAGTGAGGGCGTTCATAGGCATAGGTCTCCCCTACGGCAACAGCACGATGATGCCGTTTACCGAACAGTATTTTTCGGGCGGAGCCAACAGTTTGAGAGCCTGGCAGATAAGGAGCGTAGGACCGGGATGCTACTCGTCGAAAAAAGACGCCGAAACAGAAATGCAGAAACAGTTTCCAAATATGACCTCCGACATGAAACTCGAAGGCAACCTCGAATACCGTTTCAAAGTGTTCTGGGTGATAGAAGGCGCGTGGTTTGTAGACGCCGGCAACATCTGGAGCATCAACGCCGACGACCGCCGTACAGGTGGCGACTTCGACTTCAAGCGTTTTTACAAAGAGATAGCCGTTGGCACAGGTCTGGGACTCAGGCTCGATTTCGACTTCTTCATTTTCCGAACTGATTTCGGACTCAAGCTCCACGACCCGTCGCTACCCGAAGGCAGCCGCTGGCTTGTAAAAGACGACAGCAGATTCATGCTCCGCAAAAGCAACTGGGCATTCTGCTTAGGAATCGGTTATCCGTTCTAACAATACATTATCTCAATGCATAATTCATAATGCTTAATTATTTTTTAAATTTGTAACGAATTAAAAACACATAATAATATGGACGTTAAACCCAAGAAAAACCTCGGACAGCATTTTCTGACCGATTTGAATATAGCCAAACGCATAGCCGACAGCATCGACTACCAAGCCGGCGAAGGCGAAAAGCCGGTGTGTCTGGAAATTGGTCCCGGCACAGGCGTGCTCACACAGTTTCTATTGCAGCGCAAAGAGCTCGACCTCAATGTGATAGAGATAGACCGCGAGTCGGTGGAATACCTCTGCGCCAACTTTCCCACGCTATACAACGAAAACAGAATCATCGGCGGCGACTTTTTGCAAGCAAACCTCAACGAGCTACTGCCCAAAGGATTTCCGATAATCTGCGGCAACTTTCCTTACAACATATCGAGCCAGATATTTTTCAAGATACTCGACCACAAAGACGAAGTGAGCCAGGTGGTTTGCATGCTTCAGCGCGAAGTGGCGGTGCGCATAGCCAACAAGCCCGGCACCAAGGAATACGGCATACTCAGCGTATTTTTGCAAGCATACTACGACATCGAATACCTTTTCGGCGTAGACAGCAGCAAGTTTAACCCTCCGCCCAAGGTGCAGAGCGCAGTCATCCGCCTAAAACGCAACGGAATGAAAGTCCTCCCCTGCGACGAAGCATTATTCCGCCGCATAGTAAAAGAGTCGTTCGGTATGCGCCGCAAGATGCTGCGAAACTCTCTCGGCAAATATCTCAACGGCAGCGCGGCACAGGAGAGATTTCTCACATTACGCCCCGAACAATTGTCGGTAGACGATTTTGTGGAATTGACTAACTCAATATCGTAAATATTTTCAACCTTTGCTTTTATAATTTAATTAATAAACGTATATTTGCAGATTGAAAACAAAGGCTCGAATTTCAGCCCACTTATTTATTATTACAAAATGACGAAAAAAAATACAGAGATAACAAGCGACGTACTGGCAGAGATAGCAGTGGCGGCGATTAAAGAAAAGAAAGGACAGAAGACTGTAAAGTTAGACATGAGGCAGACCGCAGGCAGCATCTGCGACTTTTTTGTGATCTGCGAAGCCGACAACCCACGTCAGGTGCTTGCCATAGCCGACGAGGTGGAAGACTACGTGCGCGAAAACGCTGACGAAAAGCCCGTGCACATCCACGGCCGCGACAATGCGCAATGGATTCTCTTAGACTACATCAACGTGGTGGTTCACGTGTTCCTTTCGGAGGCGCGAGATTTTTACCGTCTCGAAACCCTCTGGGCCGACGCTCCACGCACCGACTATCCCGACGAAGATAACTTTAAAAAATAACCCGAAGCTCATCAGCACACTATTATAATATATAAAAATGGAGGAAAAACAGACACAGACTCCCCCGCCGTTTCGACCCAACAGACCGAGCAACGGCAAGAACAACGCCATATTTTGGATATTTGCCATAGCCACGCTATGCATCATAATGTTCCAGTTTTACAATCCTGCCGGTTCGCCGCAGACCATCTACTGGGAAGACCTTAACACGATGCTCGTTAACGGCGACATCAAGCGTATTGTGGTGGTAAACAAAGAAAAGGCTAACATCATACTCAAAGAAGACCGTTACAACTCTGACAAATACAAATATCTGCGCGAAAAACAGATACCGCTCACTGGTCCGCACGCCTACTATCAGATTTCCTCGCCTGAGGAATTCGGCACCAGGCTTGCCAACGCACAGAAAGACCTTCCTGAAAACGAGCGCATACACTTCGAGAGCGAAAGCCGTCCCGACTACATCGGCGACATCATCGGCTGGGTGCTTCCGTTGCTGATAATTGTGGGAATATGGATATTTATGTTCCGCAGAATAGGCGGAGGCTCTGGCGGAGGCATCTTCAGTATGGGAAAATCACGTGCAAAGATGTTCGACAAAGGCGAAACTATGTCGAAGATAACATTTGCCGACGTGGCAGGTTTGAAAGAAGCCAAAACCGAAGTTACCGAGATAGTAGACTTCCTCAAAAATCCGCAGAAATACACACGCCTAGGAGGCAAGATACCCAAGGGCGCATTGCTCGTAGGCCCTCCCGGCACAGGAAAGACATTGTTAGCCAAAGCAGTAGCAGGCGAAGCCGACGTTCCGTTCTTCTCAATGTCGGGTAGCGACTTTGTGGAAATGTTTGTGGGCGTAGGTGCGTCGCGAGTAAGAGACCTCTTCTCGCAAGCCAAACAGAAAGCACCCTGCATCATATTTATCGACGAGATTGACGCAATAGGCCGCGCACGTGGCAACAGTCTGAGCTTCCACAGCAACGACGAACGCGAAAGCACTCTCAACCAGCTGCTTACCGAGATGGACGGCTTTGAGACCAACAACGGAATCATAATGATAGCCGCCACCAACCGTGCCGACGTGTTAGACCCGGCATTGATGCGTGCTGGACGATTCGACCGTCAGATCATCATCGACCTCCCCGACCTCAACGAGCGTGGCGAGATATTCGGTGTTCACCTCAAGCCCCTGAAAACCGACCCCGAACTCGACGTCAACCTCTTGGCAAAACAGACACCTGGATTCTCAGGCGCCGACATTGCCAACGTGTGCAACGAGGCTGCACTCATCGCAGCCCGCAACAACCGCGAGACAGTAGGCCGTCAGGACTTCTTAGACGCAGTTGACCGCATAATCGGTGGTCTCGAAAAGAAGAACAAGATAATCACCGAACAGGAAAAACGCACCATAGCATTCCACGAGGCAGGACACGCCACAGTATCGTGGCTGCTCGAAAACGCACAGCCGCTCATCAAGGTTACAATCGTTCCCCGTGGCAAGGCACTCGGAGCAGCGTGGTATCTTCCCGAAGAGCGTCAAATCACTACCAAAGAGCAGATGCTCGACGAAATGTGCGCACTTGTGGCAGGCCGCGCATCGGAGGAAATCAACTTTGGAAAAATATCCACCGGCGCGCTCAACGACCTTGAACGTGTAACCAAATACGCCTACGCAATGGTTTCGGTTTACGGTATGAGCAGCAAGGTAGGCAACATAAGTTTCTACAACGCCAACAACGGCGACTACTCGTTCCAGAAACCTTACAGCGAAAAAACCGCCGAGGTTATCGACGAAGAAGCCAAAGAGCTTGTTGACAAAGTATACGCCCGTGCCAAAGAGATCATCAACGAGCACAGCGAAGGACTTAAACAACTGGCACAGCAGCTGTTGGAACGTGAGGTAATCTTCACCGAAGACGTGGAACGCATTTTCGGCAAACGCAAATTTGCCAACAAACGTCAGGAAGAGGCACTCTACGGCATTCAGAAAGAGCGACAAGAGGCAGAGGAAGATACATCGTCGAAACAAGACCCCGACGAAGACGACACTCCTCCCCCATCAGCTCAAACCTTATAGACAATTATACGTTAAATAATGCATAATTAGTAACTTTTAAAAGGTAATATTATGGAAGATTGGGTAAAACTTGAATCGTTCGACCGTCCTCATCAGGCGGAGATTCGCAAGACAATATTAGAGCAGAACAACATCAACGCAGTGGTAATCAACGCCAAAGACAGTCTTTTCCTCATAGGCGAATACGAACTCTATGTAAGAAAAGAAGACGAGAAGATGGCTCACGCCATAATCGAGGAGTTCCAAGGCCTTACCAAAGTGGATTCGTTCATACTGTCGAAACCGCTTGAAAACCTGCGCGACATACTCATTCAAAACGGCATAAGCGCGGCAATCAAAAAATGCAGCAATCCACGCTACGTGCTCAACAACTTCGAGCTGTTTGTTCCCACCGAGGATATCGACCGCACAATGCCATACCTCAACGGCGAAAAACTCGAAGGATGGAGCCTGCTGGAAACCTGCGTTCGCACACGTCAGACAAGGTTCCGCGTAGAGCTGCTTAACGAAAAGCACATTCCCACCATCGTTATCAAAAAACGCGACTCGCAGTATATGAAAGCCGAGATCGACATCTACGTGAAGACTCCCGACCTTGAGAACGCACGTCAGACACTCAGCGACCTCATCGGCTGGATCAAGATAAGCCAATACACGATGCTGCACCGTGCCGAAATCCGCGAAAACCTCCTGGGCAAACACGGAATCCGCTCCATAATTGTAAACAACAACGGCAACTACGACCTTTATGTAGAATGCAGCAACGAGGAGAAGTCTATCGCGCTCATCAACGAGAAGAAAGAGTGGAAAAAGACCGCCACATACACCTCGCAAATCGAAGCCGACTACGCTATCGCAGTATTGGAAAAATCTGGAATAGAGGCTGTTACAATCACACGCTTAGACCGCAGTTTTAACTTTATTTTCGACGTTGACCTCTATGTAGACGACCTCAACTACGATGCCGCCGTTGAGATTCTTAATAACATAACCGGAAGTGAAAACGAATAACCTTGTATCAAGAATAATAACAGGCGCGGTATTTATCGGCGTAGTAATACTCTCAGCTATTACAGTACGCTGGGTATTTCTCGCCGTGTTCGGATTCTTTACAGTAGCAGGCGTGCTCGAATACTACCGTATGTGCCGAGCCAAAGGACGTACGCCACAAAGGTTTTCGGGAGCGGTAATGGCAGCGGGACTTTTCGCACTGCTGTTTTTCATAATCTCTGGCGACATAGAACACAAGTACATAGTGCTTTACGCAGTGGCGATGTGCATAGTGCCAATAATCGAGATCTACCGAAAAAAGGCGACCACAATGGACAACTGGGCGCACACAATATTCGGAGTGTTTTATACGGCACTGCCTATGGGACTTATGAGCGGAATGCTCTATCTGCCTCACACTCACGACTACTGCGGCACGCTGCTGATTTGCTTCTTCATATTCATCTGGGTGGCCGACACCGGAGCATACTGCGCAGGACGACTGTTCGGCAAGCACAAGATGATACCGAGAATATCGCCAAAAAAGACAATCGAGGGTCTTATCGGCGGCATTATCCTCACCATAGCCGCAGCAGTGCCTGTGTACTATGTAGCAGGAGTTTACAGCCTGCCACAATGGATAATAATAGCCGCAATATGCGTTGCGTTCGGAGTGCTGGGCGACCTTGCCGAATCAATGATAAAGCGCGACGCAGGCATCAAAGACTCGGGCACGCTCCTACCCGGACACGGCGGAGTGTTAGACCGTTTTGACTCAGCGTTGTTGGCAGCACCGCCGGTATACGCATGCACATTATTTATGTAAACAAACTTATAAAACAATGATACACAAAGAAGGATACATAACTATTTTAATCGTAGTATTATTCATTATCTTAGTCAACTGGCTATACTTCCACTTTTTGGGCGAATACAAGATACCGGGATACATCTTGCAGCTCGGATCGCTGTTCTTGCTGATACTGGTGCTGCAGTTTTTCCGCGACCCAAAACGTCACGTGGTTGAGAATCCTTACGTGGTGCTCTCTCCTGCCGACGGCGAAGTGGTGGCTATAGAAGAGGTGGAAGAACCAGAGTATTTCAAAGACAAACGCATCCAGGTTTCGGTGTTTATGTCGGTTTGGAACGTTCACTCTAACCGCTGGCCAGTATCGGGCGAGGTGGTATATTTCCGCCATCACGAAGGCAAGTACCTTTTGGCTGCGCATCCCAAATCATCTACCGACAACGAGCGCACAACCATAGCAGTCCGCACCAAAGACAGCATCGACATAATGTTCCGTCAGATAGCAGGATTTATGGCACGCCGCATTGTAGCCCCGCTCCACGAAGGCGACACTGCCAAACAAGGTCAGCAGTTCGGTTTTATAAAATTCGGCTCACGTGCCGACATCTTCCTGCCCCTTGGAACCAAAATACGCGTAAAAATCGGCGACAAAGTGAAAGGCGGATTAGACATCATAGCCGATATGCCAGAGAAAGAAAAACAGCAATAGTCTGACAATGAACCCAATACTGCAACTAGACCAAGACATCACACTTGCCATCAACGGACTAAACTCCGAAGGTTTCGACCCGTTTTTCTATTACGTGTCGTCGAAATATGTGTGGTTTGGAATTGGTGCGCTGTTGTTGTTCTTCCTTTTCAGAAAAGCGAAGCCCGACTACCGCAAGGCAGTGATTTTCTTGCTTTTCCTGGCATTGGCGATATTGCTTGCCGACCAGATTTGCAACCTTGTAAAACACACCGTTCAACGCTACCGCCCCTGTCACGACGAAAGCATCAAAGATATGGTGCACATAGTTTACGGCGACCGAGGTGGCAGATTCGGATTTTTCTCGGCACACGCAGCCACATTTTTCTGCATAGCCGTGATGACCGCCAAATACTTTAAAAACAAGTACTACACCATCGGCGTATTTTTCGTAGCCGTGCTTGTGTCGTACTCTCGCATATATTTGGGACGACATTATTTGGGCGACATAATCGTAGGCGCAATCGAAGGCTCTCTGATAGCCTTCGCAGTCTACCATTTTTACCTGAAATTTTTACAAAAATACTCACGCAAACACCCTCTGGAAAACAATGGCTGATTTTAAAACACACGTGGAAGCCGGTGCGGTAACAGGATTTGCCGTGGCGGTGATCTCTTACAACTGGAACCTTATACCAAATGCGTATATGGCTGTAATAGTGTTTTTTGCAACTGTAATCGGGTCGTTTCTGCCCGATATGGACTCGGGGCCGGGGGTCCCCATAAAGATAATTTTCTCGTTTTATGCGTACTTTATGGCGGCGATGAGCCTCTACTGGATGCATATGGCGGGCGCAACTTTGGCGTTAAAGATTTTTGTACCAGTGGCTTGCTTCTTCTTTGTAAAGATAATATTACAGGAATTTTTCAAAAAGCACACAAACCACCGAGGGATATTCCATTCTTTACCGGCGTATATCCTCAGTTTTCTAATAGCCTTGTTCATAGCCTCTACCACAAAACTGAACATCAGAGAGCAGTTTGTAATCTCATTCGCAGTAAGTTGCGGATATTTCTGCCATCTTTTGTTAGACGAAATCTGGTCGATAAAAGCAGTGTCGGAAGGATTGGGCAAAGGTACAAAACTGAAATTCAAAGACATATTCAGCAATAAAGGTTTAAAAAAATCATTTGGCACAGCGCTAGACCTTGGGTTCAACCAAAAAGAGCGCTATCCCGGCGTGATATGCTGGATGGCTATCGCAGTGTTTGCCGTTCTCACCCACAAAACTTGGCTTGAACTTATCACACTGATAGGCAGCGGCAAATAAAAAA
>JAGCNK010000045.1 GCA_017645985.1 Bacteroidales bacterium
ATTCACCTGCAGCAAGGTGTGTACATCGGCGTTACGGGTCCCACATTTGAGACACCGTCGGAATACAAATTCTTTGGCAAGATAGGCGCCGACGCGGTAGGTATGAGCACAGTGCCCGAAGTAATTGTGGCACGTCATATGGGCTTGCCCTGTTTTGCGCTCTCCATCATCACCGATATGGGCATCACTATCTCAGGCGAGGTAGAGAAACCTACCCACGAAGAAGTTCAGAAAGCCGCCAACGCTGCAGAACCCCGTATGACTACAATCATCAAGAAGATGATTGAAAGAATGTAAGATGGAATACTTCAATCCCGACGGTTTTGAATACCTATACAACTCTGAGAGCCAATCATTTTGGTTTAATGCCCGCAACAAACTGATTGTATGGTTTTTAGATAAGTATTTCAACCGAAAGAGGCAAAAGGGAGAAAGAATAAAATATTTTGGATAGGTTGCAAGGAGGAATTTTTATAGTGCCTCAGCACAAATTTATGTGGAGTAGTGCCGACGAAGCGGCGTGCCATTGCCGTAGATACACTCGCAAAAGGCGAATAGCGACACCTTATATATATATTATTTTTGCAGGTTATAACTATGGACATCAAAACAATAGAACAACAAATCTTTACCGTCGCCAACAATGTTGACTTTGACAGTGCGGCGGTAGAGGTTTTTAATTATCAGTACCGCACAAACCCAGTTTATAACCAGTATGTCAACTATTTGGGAATCAGTCCCGAACGAGTGGAGTCCGTGCACAAGATACCGTTTCTGCCGATACAGTTTTTCAAGACCCACACAGTACTGAGCGGATGCGGCATTGAGGATTGTCCTGAATGTTTCACCAGCAGCGGCACCACCGGACAGAACACCAGCCGCCATTACGTCAAAGACCCAGAAATATATTTCCGCAGTCTCGAAATTGGTTTCCGCCAATTTTACGGCAGCCCTGATAATTACACCATCCTGGCATTGCTCCCCTCCTATCTCGAGCGCAAAGGCTCGTCGCTGATAGTTATGGCACAGCGTCTTATGCAACTTTCTGGTCAAAAGGAAGAAGGATTTTTCCTCTATGATTTCAACGCGTTGCAACAGCGTATCAATCAAGAAATTGCATCGGGCAAAAAAGTGCTTCTGATAGGCGTCACATTCGCCCTTCTGGACTTTGCCGAGCAGTATCCGCAGCATTACGGCGACAACGTGATAATAATGGAGACGGGCGGAATGAAAGGCCGCAAAAAAGAGATCATCCGTCAGGAAGTTCACCAGATACTCACCTCGCAACTGGGCGTGAACGCCATTCACTCCGAATACGGAATGACCGAGCTGCTATCGCAGGCATACTCCAGCGGCGGAGGGCTTTACCGCGAAACCTCCACTATGAAGATAATAATCCGCGACAGCACCGACCCCTTGTCCACAACTCCCGACACCACAGCAGGATGCATCAATGTGATAGACCTTGCCAACATACATTCGTGCAGCTTTATCGAAACCCAGGACCTCGGAATCCGCCACCAAGACGGCACATTCGAAGTGCTTGGACGCAACGACCACTCCGACATACGGGGATGCAATCTCATGTACGCCGGATGAAAAAATAATCTTTTTGGAAAAAAAATTTGATATTTTTTGAAAAAACACTTGAAAATCCGATTTTTTTATTATATTTGTGGAAATAAAATATTTTAAGAACTAAAACCTTTAAAACAAAAGACAATGGGATTTTTCAAAAGACTATTCAGAATAGGCCAAGCCGAAGTCAACAACACACTCGACGGCTTCGAAGACCCTATAAAGATGACCGAGCAGGGAATCCGCGAAATGGAGCAAGACCTTGACAAAAGCATCAAAGCACTCGCAGAGGTAAAAGCCTCCTGTGTACGCTCCAAAAACGAACTCGACAAAGCTAAACAGTCGGCCACCGACTATGAGAACAACGCTATGATGCTGCTCAAACGCGCCGAACAAGGTGCTATGTCGGGCGACGAAGCCGACCGCCTTGCCACTATGGCATTGCAGAAAAAGAGCGAGACTGTTCAGGGCATTCCCACTCTGCAGGCCAACTACGACAAGTACTGCGCAGCAGTGGCCAAGCTCGAAGACTCGGTTAAGAAACTCCGCGCAAATATTTCGAAATGGAAAAACGAGGCCAAGATGCTCAAAGCTCGCGCCAAAGTGAGCGAAGCCACAGCCAATGTTAACAAGCAGCTCGCCGGCATCGACTCTACCGACACAATCGCTATGCTTGAGCGTATGAAAGAGAAAGTTGACCAGCAGGAGGCTCTCGCTGAATCGTACCTCGACATCGCCAACGCAGAAACTGGTGCCGACGCCGAAATCGACTCGGCTCTCGAAAGCACTGGCGGAAGTATCGAAGCTTCGTCAGAATTGGCAGCTCTCAAAGCACGTATGAGCGAGGCAAAAGCCATCGAATCGTCGGTGGAATCGTCGAAAGCTATCTCTAACGGCGCAGTTTCCGACCTCGATATGCTGAAACAGAAAATGGCCGAACCTCAGGCTGCACAGTCTGCCGATGTATCTGAGGCACAGCAGCAAGCCGACCAGTCGGCCCTGTAACCAGGCTACAGCAATATTTTCAAGTTGGTTCAAAACAGTGATAATTTGCATTTTCGCTGTTTTGAACCAACTTTTTTTGTTAAAAAAGATTAAAATTCGACTGTTTTTGCTACCTTTGCCGAAAATAATTAACTGAAAAAAACGAAATACTTTACCATGAAAAAAGTTGTTCTATTAGCCGCAGCAGCAGCCATTTGCACGGCGGCCGAGGCGCAGGTACCTACAACGCCGATAGGGATCAACATTCCCGACGGCTACCAGACCACATCGTTCTACATTTCGGGCAACGGCGAAAAAGCTATCGCCAGTTTCAAAAACAACGAATCTGTTAAATTCCTCCTCTACGAAAAACAAGGCGACAAATTTGCCGACGGCGAATCTGTTCCGTTTCTCGACCAGTTAATTGCCGACAAAAAGAACCCTCTCACCCCTTCGCTCAGCCACGACGGCACACGTATCTATTTCTCAGCCAAAAACGAAAAAGGCGACAACGACCTTTTCTATTCCGACAAGGACAACGGACAATGGTCGGAGCCTGTAGATATGGGCGAAAAAATCAACTCTTCGGAAAACGAGATGTTCCCCTCGGTAAGCGCCGATGGACTGAGCATATATTTCATCCGTCCAAAAAGCGGAGCCAAAGACGACCGCTGCGGCACCATCTACACATCCACACGCACACCCTACGGCGAATGGGAAGAGGCTGTGGCACTCGTTGAGCCGCTCAACCTCGGCTGCGAGACAGCTCCTTACATTGCTCCCGACAACAAGACACTTTATATGTCGTCGATGCGCGACGGCGGCAAAGGCGGATTCGACGTCTACTACGCCAACAAGGTGTCGCCCCTCTATTGGATTCTGCCTGTGGCTATCGACACAATCAACACATCCAACGACGACCTTTTCCCGGTATACAACGCTTACAGCAACAAACTCACATACCTATACCGCGACCCAAAAAACAAAAAGGTAATCACACTGTCGGATGTGGCCATAGCCGACAAGCTCCGTCCTGCGGAAAACTGCAGATTCTACGGCAAGATCATCGACCAGGAGACACAGAAACCGATGGCTGCCAACATCGAAGTTAGCGACGCATTCTCGTCGGGCGTTATCGCCACATTCACCAACGACAACCAGACAGGTATTTACGATTTTGTTCTGCCCAAAGATAAGAGAAACGTATTTCTCGATTTCAGCGCAAAAAACTATTCGCACACAATCCTCGACAAAAACGTCACCCAGAAAGAGGAAAAAATTGACGCAAGCCTTTTTAAAAACATCCAGCTTACGCTCAACATCTACGACCAGGCAATGTTCGACCCGTTGGAGACCGACATCACTGTAAAAGTGGACGGACAAAAAGAGAACATCACCGCCGAAAGAATCGACCTCGGACGCTACCGTCTTACCCTTCCCATTGGAAAATACTACAAAATATACCTCACACAAGACCTCTACGAAGACTATGTGATGGATTTTGACCTCACACGCAAGGTGCAGTTCCAGGATTTTGAACGCGACGCAGAGCTGATTTCTATGAAAGAGAACATCACTATCCAGGTGGACGGCGTTACCGAGCCTATCGAAATCGAAATCACCAACCTCTCCACCCAAGACCGCCACGTTACCACTGTCACCACCGACAAAAACGGCAAGGCTGTGATACCAGTGCGCAAGGGCGACAAATACTCCATCAACATTATGCCCAAAGGCTACTCGTTTTACAACGAGACCCTCGACCTCTCCCAGGACAAGAAACGCATAGTGACAGCCAAACTCGAAAAACTGCAGGCCGACACCAAGATGGAGCTTGAAAACATCACCTTCGCCTCCAACAGCGCCGACATTGCGGCATCATCATACGAAGAGCTCAACCGTATCGTCGACCTTCTGAAACTCAACCCGCAGTTCAAAGTGGAGCTTTCGGCTCACACCGACGACAAAGGCGCCGACGCATACAACCTCAAGCTCTCCGACCGCCGTGCTAACTCTGTAGTCAACTATTTGAGGCTCAAAGGCATACCCGCCAACAGACTGGTGGCAAAAGGTTACGGCAAAACTATGCCCCTCGTTCCCAACACAAGCGACGAAAACCGTGCTAAAAACCGCCGCGTAGAATTCAAAATCATTGGTACTGACTTATAATTCCGAACATCATGAAAATCAAAAGCATAATAATACTGCTGCTCGTGTGCGTAGCGGCACAGTCCGTATCGGCGCAACGCCGTCTCAAATACAAAGACGTATTCGACGATATGCCGAATGTTAAACCTGAAATCTCGTACATGCGCTACGACGAGCTACGCCAGCAGGACCCCGAGTTTACCAACACATATTTCCAGATGGGTCTGCTCGACTGGGCTTGGCTGCAAGCAGAAGACCCCTTTGTCAACACACAGAGGGTCAACCAGCTGATTTACGACACAAAACTTTACCTCGGCGTATGCGCAGGATACCTCAAACGCGACGACAAAGAGGTGAAGAAAAACAAGGTCTACTACTCCAACTACCACATCATTCCCGATATGGAGCAGCTTGACTACCAAGACGTTGTCAACTACGTAAACAAAACCATCGACAAGGTGAAGGAATACGAAACCAACGTGACCAAGATACTCGGATTCTACACCAAGACCGTGGAAAAAAACAACAACTGCGTGGAGATATTCAAAAACATTCTTGCCACACAGAGCAACTACAAAAACCTGCTGATGTCAGCCGACAAGGACATCAAAAAGCAGCTGATAGAGCTCCGTCAGAATTTCGACTCGGTAAACTACTATTTCAACGAGTACAAGACCGCACTTGCCAACTATCCCATCAAGCAGTACAACCAGCAGCTGGAAATCATTCCGATATCCACCTACCGTCTTGACGGACTCACATCGTCAGACTTTCTCCAGCCCAAAGTTCCCGTGTGGGACTACCGCTCTTGGGTCAACGAGGTAAACGGCATTATGGACGGCAACATAGCCGACGTAAAAACACAGTCGATTGTATATGTCAACGACATCCGCCGCACACTCAGCGGCTACGAGAAATCTAAACAGCCCACCGACGCCATAGCCGAGTTCAAACCCAACAACAAGCTGGTAAACCTCACCGAAAAATACGACTACAAGTCGCTGATGTCGGCATGCGTAAACTACGAAACCGCACTTGCCAACCTCAAACTCGTAACAATGAAAACGAGCAACCAGCCCGCCGACCCCGCTGCGGCTGCCGAGCCGTACAGCAGCAAGGTGCTTTTCTACTACGACCTGTATCAGCACAAAGAGAAGTGCGACGACATTCTTGAAATGATCAAGAGCCGCAACAACAAGCGCACCTGCGAAAAACACAAGATATTTATCGACTCGATTTACACATCCACCAACGAGTTTTTCTCCAACTTTGACAACTCGCAGCGTCAGACTCTCAACACCATCGAAAAAGAGTACCTCGCCAACCTGACACAGTTCGCATCCAACGAGTTCAACCCGCAAAACGTTCAGGCTCAGTGGCAGAAAGCCAACATTCCGCTCGCCGTTTACACCGGCACATTCGAGGAGGCTCAGGCTGGCAACTACTACACCCTATACAACACCCGCGACGCATTCGGCAACCGCTACTCGTGCGGATTCCGCAAAACCACTTCCACAGCCGCCACCGGATTCGTTGCCAAAACCGACATTGAAGGAAAAGTACTCTGGCTCAGGAACATCACCAACTCGCCCGCAGGACAGAACTTTGTTGTAAGCGTTATCCCCGGCGACGGCGGCATCTACGTTACCACCACCGTAACATCCGACAACTCAGGCAACAAGACCCAGGCAGCCAAATACGACGAAACCGGCAAGCAGGTGGCAAAAGTGGATTTCTCATCGCCCCTCATTCCCGTGGCTTCGGCATACGACGATGTAAACGAGCAGGTTACAGCAGTATTCAAAGGTACTAAGCTCAACGCCGCCAACGGAGCAGAAGACGCCGAAGTGGCCACAGCCGACTTCGCAGCCAAAGCAGCCACCAAGAAAGGTTCGCTGTCGATCGACGGCAACATCTCTGGCGTGATGCTAGCATCGGGCAAGATTGTAGCTGTTTGCAACTACAAAGCCATCAAATCCGACGAGCACAAAATCGACATCAAATCAGCAGGCGACATAGCCATCATCACCATCGACGAAGCCATCACAGCATCGCCGATGAACAGCAAAGTGCCTGTATACTCGATTTATCCCGCCAAGGTAAACGCTCAGACAATATGCATACCTGCAGTCAAAGGCGACGCAAAAACCACATTGCAGCCCACCGACCAGATTATTTACAACATTGCCGACATCAACGGCAAGTTCGCATATTCAAGCGCAAAATAACCCTCCACCACATAAATGTTGAAAAAAAAGATTTTTTGCTCGGCAAAAAATCTTTTTTTTTGTGAAATAGTGCCATAAAAATGTCAAAAATTGCAAAATTTTTGTATCTTTGAAAAAAATAAAACAGTCTACTTTTGTATGCGCCGAAAATATAGGATAAATATGAAACATATTGTAACATTAGCGATTACATTAATTATCAGCATCAGCACACTGTCGGCACAGTCGATCAAGAGAGTTGGTGCGCCATATATAAGGAACTATTTCCCCGAAGACTACAAAGCAAGCAAACAAAACTGGTGCGGAGTGCAAGACTGCCGCGGCATTCTCTACGTTGCCAACACGCAGGGCATTCTTGAATACGACGGTGTAAACTGGCGTACAATCAGCACTTCAAAAAACTCGTCGGCATTATCGTTCGCACTTAGTCCCGACGGACGCAGGGTATACGTAGGCGGCAACAGCGACATCGGATACCTCGAACCCGACAGCTGTGGCAACACCCGCTACGTGTCGCTAACTCCCAGAATTTCAGAACAGTTTAGCAACATCAAAGTTTACGGCATAGCCATCAACGAAGGCGGCAGCAATGTGGTTTACTGCTCCACATCGCAGATTATGCTTTATGAGAACGACTCCACATTAAAAGTTTATCCTATCGGCGGCAACGAGACCTTCTCGTACATCACCAACTTCAACGGACATATCTACATCAACCACTCGGCACGCGGCTACTGCGAAGTGTTCAACAACAAGGGCGAAGACGCCATCCAGCCTCTGCCCGGCACCGACACTCTGGCATCCACACAGGTGGTGGCTGTTTTGTCGGAATACAGCGGCAACAAACTGATGGTGACCAAGAAACACGGCGCGGTACTCTACCGCAACGGAGAGCTGTCGCCGCTCAATGTTGAAATCAACAAGATGCTCGTTTCGTCCGACCTCTATTGCGCCACCACGCTCAAAGGCGGTTATTTCGCTTTCGGAACACTTAAAAACGGCGTTATCATCACCGACAAAAACCTCAACTACATCAAAACCCTCAACACATCCAACGGATTGTGCAACAACCAGGTAATCTCGCTTTACCAGTCGCACGACGGCGGACTGTGGATTTTCACCAACAACGGTATCAGCTACGCCGACCTCTACTCGCCGATATCCACGATACCCAACATCAAACGTGTTTCGGCTATCGGCACATTCAACGGCAAGGTCTACGTGGGATCCGACAACCTCTACGCCATCGACGAGCAGCAGCTTAACGCAGGAATGCCTCTGGCTAACATAATGTCAACAGTTCAGCTGCCTGCCGACAAAGCCCGCACAAGCATAATATCAATCGACCCCATCGACGGACAGCTCATCTGCGGCACAACCCAAGGCGTTGTGGCTATCACTGCCGACGGCGACTGCTACTCTGCCGACAACACCAAGCAGGTGGTGCGCACCATCTACAAGCCGCGCAAGTTCGACAACATAATACTCAGCGGAAGTATCGGAGGCATTTCGGTTTACAACGTAGTTAAAGACCGCTGGCAAAAGCTCACAAGTATCGACAAAGGTTTCGATGTGGAAACGCGACACATTGTTGAGGACAACGACGGCAACTTCTGGATATCAAAAAAAGAGACTGGTATCTTCAAAATCACCATCGACAGCAGTTTCAAAGAGGTGAAATCATCGGTGCTTTACGACGATACCAAAGGACTTCCGTCGGCAATGGGCAACTACATCTACGAAACCGGCGACGACATTGTGGTAACCACCCAGCACGGTTTCTACCAGTACGACAAAGCCACTGATTCGTTTGTAGAGTCAGAAAAATACAACAAGCTGTTCAACAGCAAGATAGAATCCAACTACATATTCAAAGACCGCTACGGCAAAACCTGGGTTACATTTATCCAGCAAAACAAACGCAGCGGCAAAGGCGAAACAGGATTCGGATATTTCACTGACTTAGACAGCACACAACGCCACACCGACCTGTTTGTGCCGTTTGCCAGCCGAATCACCAAATTGGCAGCCATTGCCGACAGCTGCTACCTCATCGGCTGCGACAACGAGCTGATACACTACGACGCAAAACTCGACAAGAACTTCCACGCACCGTTCAAGGCATTCATCCGCCACATCGAAATCACCCGAAACGACTCGCTGCTGTTTGGCGGAGCATATATGGCGCACGATGGAAAAATCGACACAATCCAAAACCCGAAAGAGATAGTATCGCTGCCTTACGAGTTTAACGGCATCAAATTCGAGTTCGGTGCCAACGCTTACGAATTTCCCGAGCAGACCAAATTCAAATGCTTTCTTGAGCACAACGACGACGGATGGAGCGACTGGAAGAGCGAGAACTTCAAAGAGTTCAACAACCTTTCGCCCGGCACATACACATTGAAAGTGCAAGCCAGAAACTACTTCGGCTACGAGAGCGAGGTGGCTCAGTACACATTCACAATTCTTCCGCCCTGGTATATGACCATCTGGGCATACATTCTCTACGTGCTGGCATTGGCGGCAGTGGTAGTGGTAATCATCAAGATATACCTCCGCAAGCTGCTCAAAGACAAACAGCGACTCGAACAGATTGTGAGCGAGCGCACCGCCGAGATTATCGAGAAAAACAAGGAAATCACCGAAAAGAACAAGAGCATCACCGACAGTATCAACTACGCAAGCCGCATACAGACAGCGATGCTTCCGCTCGAAAGCCGCATCAAAGAGGCGTTGCCCGAACATTTCATACTTTTCCGCCCGCGCGACATCGTAAGCGGCGACTTCTACTGGTTTGCCGAAACTCCCGACCGCATAATAATCACAGCCGCCGACTGCACGGGACACGGAGTGCCGGGCGCGTTTATGAGTATGGTAGGAGCCGAAATCCTCACCACGCTCGTAAGCAAGGGCATTGTAGAATCGCACGACATCCTCACTCATCAGAACCGATACATCCGCAAGGCGCTCAACCAAGACCAGACCGAAAACCACGACGGTATGGATATGGC
>JAGCNK010000046.1 GCA_017645985.1 Bacteroidales bacterium
GGCACATTTTTGGAGTATTGGCTCGACGACAAGAGCACCGTCTTGGTGATTTCGGGAGTGCTGCCCACGGTGTCGATTGTGCCGGCAAAACGGCAGAGAGTGTAATTCAAGTGCTTGGTAATCGGGTTTTTCTCGCGGCTGAGTATAACGGGAAAATAATCCCACGGAAATAGTTTTATCTGCGGCTGATTATTAGGACCCGGCACGGCAAGTCCCACAGGAGCGCACTGCATATCCTTTATCAGGTCGGGATTGAGCCTTGCACCGTAGGTGAAGAGCATATCGTCAAGGTTCAAATCCAAAGGCATAGCCGCCGACACGGGAGCATTGTAAAGGCTGTCAAGGTCGGCAGAGGTGGCGTCAACGAGCCACAGCACACTGCCGCCGTTCATTATGTACTGGTCGAGCACAAACTTGTCGTCTTCGCTGAAAGGCTTGGTGGGTTTGGCAATTACCACGGCGGCAAACTGGTCGAGCACGCCAGGACGTCCGTTGATTTGACCGCGACGCACGTCGTAATAGTTGGAGAGTTCGGTGCAGATGTCCATCACACGGTCTTCCTCAGCCTCGCCGTGACCTTCGATAAACGCCACTTGCGGTTTTTCAATCTGCGACAGACGGTAGATGGTGTTAATGATTTCATACTCAAAGGTTTCCATACTGTTGAATATGTTCTGCTCGTCGCCGGGTTCAAGTTGCGGGTCTTGGTTCAAAAGGTTGATACCTATCTCGCGAACGATTGTGGTGTCGCGCATATTGCCGTCGCCGCCGGTGTATGCGTCGAGAGTGTAACATACTATGGCGCAGGGGAATATCATTGTCTTGGTCTCCTTGTCTTGCGAAATGTCGTCGATTTCAACAGGACGCAGCCCCATATCGTAGAGTTGCTTGTAGATACCGTAGCGCACCTGTTTGTCCTCGTTTTCGGTGGGATTGATAAAGGTGTAGGCAATCTTGCTGCCGCCGTAGATGCGGAACTCGTCGAGGCGGTCTTTGATTTCGCTTCGCATACGCTTGAAACTAACAGGCAGTTGGTTGCCGTCTAGGTAGACACGTATCATCACATTGCCCTTGAGGTTTCGCAGATACTGTTTGGTAAAGTCGGTGAGCGAATATTTTTTGTCGCCGGTGAGGTCGGCACGCACAAACATATACGATGAGAAAAAGTTGGTGGCTACAATCACCGCCAAAGCAATGGCAAATGACTTTACATTGCGGCGTTTGCCAGTTTCCAAGCGGAGTTTCGACAGCAGCACAAACACCGCCGACACCGACACGAAATAGATAATGTCGCGCGAGTCGATAACGCCACGGCTGATGGATTTATAGTGAGCGTCGATACCGAGGTTTGAGAGCAGCAGTCCGAACTTGCCGCCCATAGAGCCGAGCGCGTCGAATCCCAAGTACATAAAGAGGCACAGACCTATTGCCAAAAGGAATGCGATAATCTGATTTTCGGTCAACGACGAAGCCCAGACGCCAATTGCGGCATACACCGCCGCCAAAAAGAAAAGTCCGAGATATGCTCCAAAAGTTTCGCCGCCGTCGATCACAGCCAGTTCCGCACCCGAAAACTCGCTTTGTCCCACCACACCAAGGTTTTTGATCGAAAAATAGTATACCAGCGTGGGCAGCAGCGCAATCACAATCAGCACCAGCGCGGCAAGATATTTGGCAAGCACTATTTTAAGGTCGCTCACCGGCTGCGTGTAGATGATTTCGAGAGTGCCGGATTTTTTTTCCTCGGCAATAAGGCGCATCGTTACCGCAGGCACCAGGAACAGGAAAATCCACGGTGCGATGTTGAACAGCGGATCCAAGTATGCAAAACCGCTGTCGGGGATATTCATATCACCGTGAAAAACCCACAGTATCAATCCGTTGACCAACAGAAAAACTGTTATTACTATATATCCCGTAATGGAACTAAAAAAGGCGGAGAGTTCTTTTTTAAACAATGACCACATAATTATTATCTATTTTTTGCAAATTTACACTATAATACGTAAATTTGACTCTGCATTTGACGAAAAAAATGTATATTCACAAAATTTAACGGACAATAATTACATATTGTGTTATTTTATTCAACAAATTAATATAAACTAATAAATTTACCGACTATGAAAAAATTCAGATTTTTTGCTTTGATGGCGGCAATGTCCGCAATGTTTGGATTGACCTCGTGCCACGACGACTTCAATCTGGATGCGTATTTTGAAACCGAGTACGACGAATACGAGGTTGACCAAATCATCTATTTCGACAACAAATCGGATCGCGCCGAAAGTTACTGGTGGGAGTTTGGCGACGGTTATTATTCCGACCGTGAAAATCCCGAGCACTCATTTTCAGCCCCCGGCACTTACGAAGTTTGGCTCACAATCGAGAACGATGACGAGAGCGACGATTTCAGAAAGGTGTTTTACATTCACCCAAAAACTGTAAAGGATCAAGCTCCCGAAACTCAGCCTGAAACTCAGCCTGAGTCGCAACCCGAAACACAACCCGAATCGCAAGAATAAAAAAAAGGGCTGACACCAATCGATGTCAGCCCTTTTTTTGTGCTATATAATAAGGTGTGCCTACTTGGCAACCTCATTTTGTTCGGGATTGTGCTTATATTTGAAAATCAGTGCGAAAAGTATCGCAATTGCCAAAGCGTAAGCTGCAAAAATGTACCACGATTGTGTCCATCCTGCCCAGCGGTCCATAGGAGCAGTGGCTGCGTCCATACAGTGGTTGGCGTTGATAATAGCCTGAGCCGAAAGAGTTCCCACAGTGGCGCCGATGCCGTTGGTCATCATCATAAACAAGCCCTGAGCCGACGAGCGTATCTTGGTGTCTGTGGTCTGGTTTACGTAGAGCGAGCCTGAGATATTGAAAAAGTCGAAAGCCACGCCGTAGACAATGCAGCTGAGAACAAACAGCCAAACGCCGCTGCCCGGGTCGCCGAGACCAAAGAATGTGAACCTCAGAACCCACGCCGCCATTGCGATGAGCATCACTTTCTTGATTCCGAATTTTTTGAGGAAGAAAGGAATCAACAGAATGCACAATGTTTCAGAAATTTGCGAAAGAGAAATAAGTATGTTGGCGTGCTTTACACCAAAAGTGTCGGCAAAAGTGTCGATGTCGCCGAAACTTGTGATAAACGGGTTGGCAAAGCTGTTGGTGATTTGCAGGCACATACCTATAAGGGCGGAGAAGATAAAAAACACCGCCATCTTGTATTCCTTGAAAAGCTTGAAAGCGTCGAGACCAAACGCCTCGGCAAACGATTTCTTGCCTTGATTTTCCTGAATCTTGCAAGCCGGCAGCGTGAATGCATAGCATCCGAGCACTACGCCGAGAATGCCGCTTACCAGAAACTGATGAGGAGTAGCCTGGAATTCGAGCAGGTCAACAACCCACATGCTAACGATAAATCCCACAGTGCCGAGCGTTCTGATGGGCGGAAAATGCTTAACGGTGTCCAGCTTGTTGAGGTCGAGCGCATTGTAAGCCACCGAAAACGACAGCGAGAGCGTAGGCATATAAAACGCAATAGCAAAGAAATAGAGCGGATACATCACGCTCATCTGTGCGTCGGCGCCGGCGTTGAGGCAGTACATGCTGAGCGAAATCATAGCCGAAGCCGATATCAGGTGGCATATTCCGTAAGTTTTCTGCGCCTGAATCCATCTGTCGGCAATGATGCCTATGATTGCGGGCATAAACAGCGACGCTATGCCCTGTGCCGAATAGAACAGTCCGATGCTGTCGGCAAAGCCGTTTGAGCCAAGAAACGTGCCCATGCAGGTGAGGTATGCGCCCCATACTCCGAACTGCAAGAAGTTCATTACGGCGAGCTTTATTTTGATAAATTTGTCCATGAGATTTGTGTTTTAATTAATTAGCACCCAAATTTACGAAATAAATGAAATCACAAACCTTTTTGGTCAAGTTTTTTTTGATATTCCTTGGCGTATACAAGGTGCTGCTGGTAAGTTTTTGCAAAATTGTGATAGCCCGAAAAATCGCTCTTGGCACACATATATATATAGTCGTTGGCCTGATAGTTGAGCACCGCTTCCAGAGCCGACTGCTCGGGAAAGTTGATAGGCGAGGGGGGAAGTCCCGGGTTCTTGTATGTGTTGTAAGGCGAATCGGTCTCTATCATCTTGTTGGTAACGCGCTTGATGGTGAAGTCGCCGATAGCGTAAATAAGCGTGGGACAGCTCTGCAGCGGCATATCTATTTTCAAGCGGTTGAGGTATAGACCCGCGATAATGGGCTGTTCCTCCTTGTGGGCAGCCTGTTCGCTCTGCACTATGGAAGCCAAGATGCTCACCTGCAACGGAGGAAGACCGATTTTCTGCGCCTTCGACTTGCGCTCCTCTGTCCAGTATTTCTGGTAGAATCCGTACATACGCTCCACAAACTTTTCGGCAGAGGTGTTCCAATAAAACTCGTAAGTGTCGGGAATAAAGAGCGCGTTGGCGGTAACGTGGTTGAACCCGTACTTATTTAAAAAGGTGTCATCGGAGAGCAGATTGTATAAATAAGAGCTGTCGATAGGCAGCTGCTGCGATATTCTTGCACACAACTGCTGGATAGTGCGGATGTTGTTGAAAGTCACCCTTACAGGTTCCTGGTTTCCTGAGCGCAAGAGGTTGACATTCTGGTTGTTGGTCATACCGTCGGAGATGCAGTAACGTCCGCCGTGGATCTTGGTGGGGTAATGCTTTTTTTCGGCCACCCACACAAATGCGGCGGGGTCTTTTACGGTGAAGTTTTTAAACAGGCTGTCTTTCACTGCGTTGAAGTCGGCATCGTCGGCAATGTAGAGATATTTGGCCTGTTTAGTGTAGATATTGGGTTTGTAGATACGGTTGTAAAATGAGTATCCTACAACAGCTGCGGCGGCCAAACCCACGGCAGCCACGGCGAGAATTATTTTAAAGGTCTTTTTCATTTTAGAAAAACTAATTGATTCGGACTGCAATTTTAGCACTTTTTTTTGAGAAAGGCAACCTTTATTTAGTTGGTACGTTTTTTGAGTAATGA
The DNA here is from genome assembly GCA_017645985.1 of Bacteroidales bacterium. GTDB lineage: Bacteria > Bacteroidota > Bacteroidia > Bacteroidales > UBA3824 > UBA3824. The sequence goes on from JAGCNK010000046.1 coordinate 5,050, forward strand.
AAAATTACCATTGGGAAAGTGGATTAGTTTTGAGCAAAAATGCACAAATAGCCGTTGTGCTTAATATTAAGTTTACGTTAAAGAAAGTATTTTTTCATAATTTACAGAATTGATTAGAAGCAATTATCTATCAATGTTTTATAGATGTAAAAGAAACAATACATTTGACCTTTCTGCCGGCGTCGGAATAAAAAAACGGTAAAAACGTTTGCTTTTTAAAAAAATGTGCTTAAATTTGCACCAAGATAAATCAAACGAACACAATGGTTGTATTAATGACCAGTTTGATTAGAAACCAAAATTATCAGTTATGATAAAAAAAGTAAAATACAAATTTAACCCCAAGACATTGAGGTTTGAAGAAGAAAAATTTTCGCTAAGTAAGTTTATATATCAAAAAGTATTACCAAAGATAGCGTTTTCGGCTGTGTTGGGCATAGGATTAGGCACAGCAGCCACCTATTATATTGGATCTCCCGCAGAGCGTGACGCACGCGCCGAAAATGAAAACCTCAAAAAACAGTTCGAGCAGCTCAACCAGGGCATTATGAAATGCGAAGACGAACTTGCTCAGATTCAAAACCGCGACGACAATGTCTACAGAGCCATATTCGAGGCTAAGCCGGTTTCCCAGTTGGAACGGCGAGGAGGCTTCGGTGGTGTTGACCGCTACGAAATCTACCGTGGTTACGACAATTCAAACACAATGGTAGAAACGGCTTACAAACTTGACGTAATATCACGCGAAATTGTTGTACAGTCGAAATCATTTGACGAGGTAGTAGACCTCGTGAAAGAAAAAGAAAAAATGCTGGCCTGCATTCCTTCTATCAGACCAATCGCCACAAAAGACTTTATCAGATTCGGATCTCCCTTTGGTATGAGATTCCACCCCATACTCCATTATTCAAGACTTCACGCGGGAGTTGACCTCACCGCAGCCACCGGCACGCCCATCTACGCATCGGGCAGCGGCACGGTTATCTTCTCAGGAGTTCAGACCGGCTACGGCAACGTAGTTAAAATCAATCACGGATACGGTTATATGACTGTTTACGGACACTGCAGCAAGCTGCTCGTGGAAACAGGTCAGAAGGTTAACCGTGGCGACGTGATCGCTCTCGTGGGCAGCACAGGCCTATCCACAAGCCCGCACCTCCACTACGAGGTACGAATCAATAACAACCCTGTAAACCCGATCAACTTCTATAAAGACGGATTAAGCGAAGAAGAATATCAGAAGTTGTTGGAGGCCTCTAAAGATCAGAATATTTACGAGGAATAGATAATTGCCTTACAATCAAGACTATTGACGCTGTCAATTAAAATTGAATTTTAAGATAGTTTATACATAGTTACCATAGTGATAATTTTAGGGGTTTATTTTTCTAAATAAGCCCCTTTTTTTTGACAATTACACCCTCCATTTTGATTGTTTGGCATAAATTTTTCTATAAAAAGATAACAAACAGAATCATCATTATTAATAGACAAAAAAATGATAAACAACCAAAAGTTCCATATCATCAGGGTGTTTGTTTTCGGAACACTCCTCAAAGGTGAAAGATTCGACTTCTATATGGGTGGAAGCACTTTCAAAGGCACTTATTACAGCCGTGGACAGCTTATGATGGCAGAAAACGGCAGTGTGTACATCGACACTCGCGACCACACAGCCTTTACCGTAGGCGAGGTTCATCTTGTCGACTACTCTTGCTTGCAGCGTATCAATCACTTGGAGTCGCACTCTGGCGAGTTTCCCAAAGGATACGACCTCACGCTCATCCCCACTTGGTCGATGGAGAAAAACCCCGACCACAACTTCAACCTCGACAACGCAGAGCTCTGCTTCTACTACCGCCGCCGCAACGAGCCTATCAAAATTCTCGGTGGCGACTACAAGCAGTTCCGCGACAATGTGGACGTTATCGGCAATTTCCTCCGCGAAGAGAAGAAACGCGAGCTCAACGAGGAGGACATCATGCAGTATATGAGCAAAAGAATGATTTTGGATTTCTAACTGATTCTTAAGTAAAAAGCATTATACCAATGGGCAAGAGAGGCTTTTTTTCGAAATTTAAAAGCAGAGTTCTCAATATCCTGTTCTGGTCGATTATTTCGGCGGCATTCATAGGACCGGGTACTGTCACCACTGCCACAAAGGCCGGAGCTGATTTCCAGTTCCAGCTTTTGTGGGCTCTCTTGTTTGCTACCTTCGCGTGCCTGATTCTGCAGGAGGCGAGCGCCCGGAGCACCATTTATTCGGGTATGAACCTCGGACAATCTATCAAGCATCATTATTCAGGCAAAAAAGCGCAAATTCCTGTGCTTATTCTTATTGTTGGCGCTATAATTCTCGGATGCGCCGCATACGAAACCGGCAACATTCTCGGCTCGGTGGAGGGACTTTCGCTCGTATTTCCCCATTTAGACAAGCGGTGGATTGTTGGTGCGATAGCCCTTGTTGCGGGTTTGGCGTTGAGCTTAAAATCCCTGCGTTCGATGGCCAACTTTATGGGTAGTTTTGTGTTTATAATGGGCATAACGTTCATTACCACAGCGGCTTTTGCACAACCTCCCGTTGGCGAAATTATGCACGGATTGTTTGTTCCTACATTGCCCGAAACCTCAGGAGCCGGACTTCTTGTTCTTGGTCTTGTGGGCACTACCGTTGTGCCTTACGACCTTTTCCTTGGTTCCAACGTGGTGCAGAAAGACACCACCATCAAGGATATGCGCATCGGCATTTCGGTGGCTGTGATTCTCGGCGGATTCATCTCTATGGCGATACTTGCCGTGGGCACTGAGATGACACGCGGACTTAGTCCCGAGGCTATCAAAAACTTGCCATTCTCTTACAAATTACTGTCTGATACACTTGCACTCGGCATTGGCCAATGGGCGGTGTACATTTTCGGATTCGGTATGTTTGCCGCAGGATTCACAAGCGCAATCACTGCTCCGCTGTCGTCGGCGCTCACCGCCAACAGCATTTTCAACAAGGATGTAGAAACCAAGAAAGACGGCGAGGCGGCAGGTTCTACCGGACGTTTCAAATGGATCGCTTACGCTGTGTTGACCATCGGCGTGGTTCTCGGATTCTTGCAAATCAGTCCCGTGCCGGCGATTATAGCTGCCCAGGCGTTCAACGGATTGATTCTTCCGTTTGTCAGCATGTTCCTCTTCATGGTGGTAAACGACTCGTCGATTATGGGCAAATGCCATCTCAACGGCTGGGTGTCTAACGTGCTGATGATAATCGTTACCTGGGTTACCTGGGTGCTGGGACTTTCCAACGTGGTGAAAGCATTCCTCAACGTGTTTAAGAGCATACAGCTTCAACCCGACACACTTTTTATGGTAAACAGCGTTCTTGCATTTATCATCACAGCATCAATTAGTTACGTTATTATTAAAAAACGTCTTAAGGCTGAGAAAGAAGGCGCAGAGGCCGACGCCGCCGAAAAATCTAACTAAGTTTTATTCCACCGTGAAATTGTAGCTCTTGGGGTATTTCACCTCGTAGCTAAACCGTAGTACTTTTTTCTCCTTGGAGTCGAGACTTACTGTCCATGTAAGTTTTCCTCGTTCGGTATCCACTGTTGCGCCGTTGCTTTCGGTGAGCGTTACTTTGATATCGGAGTATTTTGGCAGAGGATATTGGTCGGTAACTGTTACAACAGCATCGCTGTTCTTGTTGTTTTTGATGGTTATCTCAAAACATTTTTGCACTTTTACGGTAGAGCCGATTATCTTTTTGGATGTGAAGTCTTTAACTTCCTGACGGTTGATGGCAATATCCTTGTCGCGGCCTATTGAAATAGAGAAAGTGTCGGCGGCAAAGTCGGGAGCGATTGTACATTCGCCTTGGTAAACGTTTTCGAGATAGACGTAGGCGTTGCCTTTTAGAATGGGATATTGCGAAAAATCTTTCAAGTCGGCAAGCAGGAATACATCTTTCGACCAGCGGGGAAGACTTGTGTAACGGTAGTCGGCGGGTATTTTGTAGGTGAGCATCGAAACATCGTAAACCTTGTCGTCGCAAGGCACGGTATAAGGCATCTCAATCTTGAATTCGGTGGCTGTCTGCGTGTCGTGCAATTCCAAAGGTATGTTTTTGTCGGGTTCGTTGTATTTGATTTCTCTCGGCTGCGACTGTACGCTCTTAAAAAATGCGTCATCGTCGTAGTCTTCTCTTGCTGTTCCATATCCAATAACAACGACTTCTTCGAGCAGTTGATTATCTTCTTCCATTACTATCTGCATATCTTCGCCGGGTTTAACTTTTTGCGTTATGAAACCGATGTAAGATATTGACAGCATGTTGTTTGTGTTTTGCATTGTAAGTTTAAACTTTCCGTCCAAATCGGTGATAGTGCCGTTGTTAGTACCATCTTCCACAACTGTAACACCAATAAGAGGCTCGAGCGAACCTTGTTCCAAAACTATTCCGTAAACATTGTTAGATGTAGGTGGAGCCCATTTCTTAGTGGGGCGGTATTCTCGCGATGGAGGTAGATACATAGGATAAAACTCTGGAGCATCGTTGCCCACAGAAGGGTCGCCAGTAGAAACAGTCATTTGCACTTGATTCCAATCTTCTGTGGTAGACTGCTTTATGTGCGCACCGTATACCATATTGAGCGGACTGTGGATGTCGTTTACCCTAATTTCGTAAAAAGGTTCCCAACTTGCGCTAAACACTAAGTAGCTGAGGTTTATATTGGCAGTGAGGTTGGCCGGTGACGAGAGCACCAATTTTAC
>JAGCNK010000047.1 GCA_017645985.1 Bacteroidales bacterium
CGGTGGTTTTGGGAGTTTCAAACATAGTGCCGGCAAACCATCCGAATCCGCACACCGAATCAATCAATATCGGAGCGAACATCAGTAGCGACATTCCCGACGAAATCACCATCACCGCCAGCACGGCATTATCTTTAAGCGAAGTTTTTTTGCAAACGTCGTACAGTCCGAGCACCACCGCCGACGCAATTACCAATGGAATCCACATATCTGCAATTATTTTGGAGTGCAAAATAAACGCAAATGTGTGAACAGATTACTAATGATATGTTAAGTTAATGGATAAAAAAAAGGGCGGAACTTTGGTTTCCGCCCTTTTGTGCCTTAATTATAATGTGTGAACCTTATTGCTGAAATTATTTAGCAAGAGATGAGTTCTTGGGAACAGCTACGTAACCAGAGATAGTAATTTTTCTGTTTAATTTAGTTACAGAAGAAACTTTAGCTACACCTTTGCAGCCATCAGAAGTTTGAAAAGCAAAGGCTTGTCCATTAGAAATATGGTCAATTCCTGAGCCTAACTTTTGACTACCACCCAAATAAGAAGGAGTGATTGACATAGTACTGAGATAGTCAACATCACGATAATCATCAATGTCAACATCACCTAAGTTTTGAATCAAAGTAGCTTTGGTTCCTCTATAATCTTTGGAGTTAGCATCGTAGCATTGTGTAAGCAAATTTGCATTTGATGCACAGATAAAATCGCCATATTGATTTACAGAACCAGCACAAATATCCGCATTTGCTTGAGAAACAAGTTGGTTGGAACTTGCGCTATATCCTTTACTGCTTGAAGGATTTGTAGATGTGTAATCGAGTGTTGTATTAAACGAATACATCTGATAGTTAGCGTTTTCGTCGCCATCGCTCTGGGGGTCGTTGTTGTTGGGGTTTACTTGCTCGTCTTCGCATGCAGTAAACGCTGTGGCAAATGCCATCATTGCCATCGTCATAAACAAATAAATCTTTTTCATCTTTTTGTGGTGTTTAGTTGGTTATTTAATTTTTTGTTTGTCTAAAAATGTAAGAGACGCGCCTTGGCACGTCTCTACATATTTTAAAAAATTTCGTTAGTTTTTGGGAACCAATGCGTAACCAGTAACGTGTACTGATTTGTTGGTTTTGTCGATATTGTCTGCTTTGGCTACTATTTTCTTGCCGTTGATGTCAATAGCAAGAATCTGACCTCTCTCAATCTGTGCCAAAAGAATTGCAGCTGTAAAGGGTGTTTGTGTTGAAGGATTGATTTGAGCCTCAACTTCCAAAGCTTTCATAGCGGCAATAGACTCAAATTTTTCGATGTCTGTCTCTTTCAAAATCTGAGCTTTTGCATCAACAGCTTTGTAGTTGATGTCGCCAGGGAGTGATGGTGTAGTACCAGGATTAACTTGCGATGCGTCTTCTTCGTTGTAAACAAGATCTTCATCGTACTTGTAGAGATAATAGGAATCATCGGAATCCAAAGTATTCGCAGTTGCCCATTCATCTAATTTTTGTTCGAGTTCGTTTTTTACTTCATCTTCGTCGTCGCCGCAAGATGCAGAAAGGAATGTAGAAGAAAGCATTACAGATGCTACAAGAAATAATGTAAGTTTTTTCATTTTGCTTAAGTTTTTTATAGTTTATGAATAAATTAATTTTCCAATATTGTAGTAACGCACCGCGTTTGATATTGTTGCAATAATAGTTGAAAATAAATTGACGAAGTGAAAAAAATAAACGAAAAAAAATGCATAGTCTTTATTTTTCTGATTCAAATACCGCTCTCACTTGCGGGATTATCATTTTAACTCCGTCGTTTACAATAGTATAGCGGCAAAAGGGCGCTACTTGGCTGTCGTTGGTCTGGTTGTCCATACGGCGGCGAACCTCCTCGGGCGAAATATTGTTGCGAACCGTAACCCTACTGATGCGCACCGTGTCGGGAGCTGTCACCAACACGTTGAAATCTGTAAACTTGTAAAATCCGCACTGCACCAATATCGCGCTCTCCAGAACAACAAAAGGTGCGGATGTGTTTTTTTTCACAAAAGCGTCAAATGCATCCTTCACAAGAGGATGGACTATCGAGTTGAGTGTCTGCAACTTGTGGGCATCGTTGAAAACCACTGCAGCCAACGCCCGACGGTCGAGCTGGCCGTCTTTGTAAATATCAGCGCCAAAAGTCTCTGATATTCTGGCTATTGCTTCGGGATGCGTGGCGGTGATGGCGTTTGCCTCGGTGTCGGCAATGAACAGTTTTGCGCCCATTGTCTCAAAAACCTTTGCCACGGTAGATTTGCCGCTGCCTATGCCGCCGGTGAGTCCTATAATTTTCATTGCAAGTCGTTGTTAATGTTGATATTGCGTTCAATAAGATATTCTACGCTCACAGGCGAGATACGAATGTCGGTGACGCCGAGTTTTTCGGGCGAACGGGCAAGTTTGATTGTCAGCATATCGGATTTGAGCGGAGAGTTAAGGTCGGCATAGTCAACCGTAACCGAAAACATATCTTTTGTAACTTTCTGATAGTTAGACCATCCCACAAAAAACTTAATGGTGGCGGTCTGCGGAAATATCCTCATCAATATAGAGTCAGGCGTGTTTATCTGTCTGATAGGCAGCACAATGGTCTGCTCGGTGTACTTTTCGGTGTTGATTTTCAGGTCGGTGTACAGGGTGTGGCAGTTCACCTCGCTGGGAATTTCGAAATGCACATGTCGCTGCACCGGCTCTTGAAGGTTGGTGAGTTCCAAATGCTCGGTCTTTACAAATGTAACCGAGTCGGCGATAATAGCCGAAGTGCTGATTTCCACGCTGTCGGGAACAAGGATAATGCCGTCGGCGGCGCGGAACTGGCTTTCAAACGATATGTCGGCATCCAAAAGCACAGGCACTTTTTTGGTGACGGAGCGTCCGAAATCAAGAAAAATGGTGTCGGGCCGAAGCGACACGAACTTGAAGTCGGCAGGCAGCTGCGACTCAATCTGAGCCCTCACATCATCGTCGGATATATATTTGAGTGTGGAATCGGCGTGGGGAACATTGCGCAACGCCAGTTTGGAGAGGTCGATACGCAAAAAATCCTGAAAACTGCCCGAGGTGAGCAGTCTTGAACCCTTGACCGAAACCGACACCTTAACAAACGACGTGGTGACTCCCGGAAGCAGAATCTTGTCGCCGGGAATGCCAGAATATTCCACTCTAAACACTTTTGAGGTAGAAATGTAGCTGCCGGTTTTGTTGAGAAACCAGAATATCGAAGCAAGCACCACCGAAACCAAATACACCATAAGGTTTCGGTTTATCTTCATTCGTTTTAGTCGCCAAAATGAAGCTTTGGCTTTTCTGAATAATCTGCGTATGCCGTTAGCCATATTATCTGTATTTTTCTAAATAGTCGTTTGCCTTATAAACACGATTCTTAACAGCAGTGTTCCAATCTCGTTTGGCATCGTCTTTTTTGCCAAGCATATAGTAGGCTAGTCCACGGTGCAAATAGATGTCAAAAAGTGTGTGGTCGAGGTCGATGGCTCGGTTAAAGTCATCAATGGCAAATTGGTATGTGTCTGATTGCAAATATATTATACCACGCGAACGGTAAAATGCGGCGTTTTTGTCGGGCATTGTATTCAAAACCTTGAGAGCACCCATACAATCGCCTTGTAGTGCAAGTGATTCGGATAGAATTGCAATTGCTTCCTCATCGTTTTTAAACATAAGAAGATACAAACGAGAGTATTTTTCAGCTTTTTCTAAACTTTTGCTTTTTAAATACGCTTTTGCCAAACCAAGGTAACTATTTACCGACATTTCATCGGTTTTGATAGCCAAAATCCACGTTTCGGCTGCCTTAGTGTATTTTTGTTGTGCAAAAAGAATATCTGCCAAAGTATTTAAATACAGC
>JAGCNK010000048.1 GCA_017645985.1 Bacteroidales bacterium
CGCAAGCATGAAGATGATGTTTTCTTTGAAAGGAATCTTTTCAACCTTGGGGCGGATAATCCACAACGCAACATACGCCGCCACAAATCGGAACAGCAATATCTCCAACGCCGAAAAATCAGTAAGCAATGCCTTTGTAGACACAAATGTCACACCCCATACAATGATAGAAAAAGCTCCGAGAAGGTAGCCTATTGTTTTAGTATTACGCATGTTATTTTTGTTTTGACAACTGACGTTTGCGATATTCTGCCGCAGCCTTCAATTCGGGAGCAAGGTATTGCGAAGTAAAACCAACTCCTTGTTTTACAATTTCTTCGGGAGTGCCTTGCGCTATTATTTCGCCGCCACGACGTCCGCCCTCAGGTCCGAGGTCGATGATATAGTCGGCTGTTTTTATTACGTCTAAGTTGTGCTCAATAATCACCACGGTGTTGCCCTTGTCCACAAGTTTGTTTAGCACGTTCATAAGTATGCGGATATCTTCCAAGTGCAGACCAGTGGTGGGTTCGTCTAATATATAAAGTGTCTTACCAGTGTCGTTTTTGGAAAGTTCGGCAGCAAGCTTAATGCGCTGAGCCTCACCGCCCGATAGGGTAGTGGCTGCCTGTCCGAGGGTGACGTAGCCCATGCCCACATCTTGCAATGCACGAAGTTTTTTCAAAATCTTGGGCACATTCTCAAAAAACTCGCAGGCGCGGTTGATGGTCATATCAAGCATGTCGGAGATAGATTTGCCCTTGAACTTAACTTCAAGAGTCTCACGGTTGTAGCGTCGGCCGTTGCAAGCGTCGCATTTTACGTAGACGTCGGGGAGGAAATTCATCTCCACAGTCTTAACGCCTGCGCCTTGGCAGTCCTCGCATCGTCCGCCCTTGACGTTGAACGAGAAACGTCCTGGCTTGTAGCCCATAATCTTCGACTGCGGCAGTTCGGCGTATAGCTGACGGATGTCGGCAAAGATGTTGGTGTAGGTGCAGGGGTTGGAGCGCGGAGTGCGTCCGATGGGGTCTTGGTTTACCTCTATCACCTTGTCGATATTCTCTATGCCGCGTATCTCCTTGTATGGCAGAGGTTCTTGCAGCGAACGGTAAAAATGCTTGGTGAGTATCGGGCGGAGGGTCTCGTTGATGAGCGTGGATTTTCCGCTGCCCGAAACGCCTGTGATAAGCACAAGCTTGCCGAGCGGAATCCTCAGGTCAACATTTTTGAGGTTGTTGCCCGTGCAGCCTAAGAGTTCGATATATTTGCCCGAACCCTTGCGGTGTTTTTCGGGAACATCAATGTCGAGTTCGCCCGAAATATATTTTGCTGTAATGGTGTCTTTGCCCGAAAGTTGTGCCGGAGTACATTCTGCAGTGACAAAACCACCAAGACGACCGGCTCCCGGACCTATATCAATTACATAATCGGCATTTTTAATCATATCTTTGTCGTGCTCCACTACAATGATGGAGTTGCCCTCGTCGCGGAGAGTTTGCAACGATTTTATAAGTTTATCGTTGTCGCGCTGATGAAGTCCGATGCTCGGCTCGTCGAGAATGTAAAGCACGTTTACAAGTTTTGAACCTATCTGAGTGGCAAGCCTAATGCGCTGAGCCTCACCACCCGAAAGCGTCTGCGCCGGACGGAAAAGACTGAGATAATCCAAACCAACATCAAGCATAAAGCCCACGCGGTTTCTAATCTCTTTGAGTATTTCGGTAGAAATTTCTTTCTGCTTGGGAGTGAGCTGCGAGTCAACGTTTTGCAAAAACTGCGACAGCTCGGCAATGTCCATAGAGGAGAGCTCGGCAATGTTTTTGCCTGCTATGCGGTAGCTCAGCGCCTCGCGGTTGAGACGCATTCCGCCACATTCGGGACAAACCGCCGGAGCAGAATATTTCAGCACCTTGTCTTGCGTGTCCTCGTCGTCGGCTGCATTGGCTATGTATTTGATAATGCCGTCGTAGAGATACGAGTCGGAGCCGTACATGCTCAGCCACGAGAGTTTCACAGGTTCGGCAGAGCCGTTGAGCACGGTGTCGAGAGCCTCTTGAGGAAGGTCTTTTACAGGAGTGTCCAAAGAGAATCCGTCGCGTTCGGCAATGGCTTCTAACTGTTTGAATACAAAACTATTGGCAACGTATTTACCCAAAGGTTCTATAGCACCTTGTTTTATACTAAGTTCTGGATTAGGAATAACCTTTTTGATGTCGATTATCTGCACGTATCCGAGACCCTTGCAGTGCTGGCAGCATCCCGACGGCGAATTGTACGAAAAATTATTTGGCGCCGGGTCGGGGTAGGAGATACCAGATTCGGGACACATCAGCGACTTGCTGTAATATTTTACCTCGCCGGTGTCGGGATTGAGCAGCATTATCATTCCCTTGCCGAGATCCATTGCCGTCTGCACCGATTTTTTCAAACGTTCCATTCCGCCGCCTTCGGTGCCTTCGGTTGGCACAAGAATTTTGTCTACCACAATTTCTATGTTGTGGGTTTGATAGCGGACGGTTTTCATATTTACAATGATATCTTTGATAACACCGTCAACACGCACCTGCACGTAGCCTTTTCGGCGAATCTGCTCAAACAGTTCGCGGTAGTGACCCTTGCGACCCTTAACTACGGGGGCGAGCACAATAACACGTTGTCCGCCGTAATGTTCGGTTATCAGGTTGTAAATCTGGTCGATGGTGTATTTTACCATCTTTTTGCCCGAAATATAACTATAAGCCTCGCCTGCACGAGCATACCAAAGACGCAAAAAGTCGTAAATCTCTGTGATTGTGCCCACTGTGGAGCGTGGATTCTTGTTGGTGGATTTCTGCTCAATGCTGATTACGGGGCTGAGACCTGTAATTTTGTCAACATCGGGACGCTCCATTGAACCGAGAAATTGCCTTGCATATGCGCTGAATGTTTCAATATATCTGCGCTGACCCTCGGCAAAAATGGTGTCGAAGGCGAGCGACGACTTGCCGCTGCCGCTGAGACCCGTGATTACGGTGAGTTTGTTGCGCGGAATGGTTACGTCGATATTTTTGAGGTTGTGCACACGTGCGCCGTACACGTGGATATTTTCAAGGTCGAGCGACTCTGCCGCCGATATGTTAGCTGAATTTTCCAACTTGCCAATTATCATTGATAAAACTGTGCAAAAGTAGAATATTTTTTGTTTTTTCCACCTATGGGGTTGTTTATTTTTAATTAAAGTCTTACATTGATACGAAGATGTGTTCATCTTCTAAATGGAACTGAGTGTTAAGTTTGTAAAGCTGGGATAAATTTTGTAACGTATTAATTGTTAACGTTTTTTAACAAAGTGTAGCGTTGCAATATTCAATATTTATCTATTTTTGTCAAAAACTACTAACTGTGAAATATACTACTGCATTAATAATTGTAGTGATGTTTTTGTGCAAATTATCATATGCTCAAAAAGTCACATTCGATTACAACGACAATGGGGCGCGGGTGTTGCGATTTGTTGATCTTCCAAAGCCTGAACTTCAAACTTCTGTTATAGATTTACAAGAATCTGTAATTCAGGATGATTATGTAAAAATATATCCAAATCCTGTTCAAGATTTTTTGCAAATTGAGCTATATAAACAAGATGTTCATAAGGCTGTAATTGTTGATTTATTCGGACGAATTGCATTGATATTAAATAATTTGTCTGAAAGTAATAATATAGACTTATCCCATCTTTCAAGCGGAATTTATTTGTTGAAAATTTCTGACAAAACTTATAAAATTTTAAAAGAATGAAAAGAGTTTTGTCAAGCATATTAATCTTATTGATAGGCATTTCTGCCATCGCTCAGAATAACAAATATTCTGTGGGCAGGTTGTCCGGCACGGTAAACGTTGGCGAGTTGGGCAATGCTATTTATTCGCTACCTATTGAGATACCAGAAGGATTAAGCAATATAAATCCGAATGTTTCAATTTGTTACAACAGTTTCAGCGGCTACGGCGATTTGGGTATGGGATTCTATATCGATGGATTGTCCGAAATATCACGAACTAATAAAAACCTGTTTTTCGACGGCGTTTCCGATGTAATTGATTACAAAAACGGCCCCGACTTTTTGCTCGACGGCAAAAGGTTGATAAAAATAGCAAACAACAAATATACAGTTGAAAATGAGTTATCGGCGGTGGTTGAATATTTTAAAGATGGTAATTATTTTGAATTAAAAAAAGACGGCAAAACATACCGTTATCACACCGAAATTTTCAGGCTCGATGGTACTGCGACATGGAACCTTTGGCAAGTTACCGACAATTTTGGCAACACGATTAAGTATTCGTACCAAGGACGTATTGTTAATATCAATGTTAACAACACTTATGACATTGTGTTCGACTACGAGTTTTACGAAAACCACATCTATTCCAGCCGATTTGGAAAGCAGAGAGAAATTACCACCTGCCTGAAACAAGTAAACATAAAACAACAAGCTAAAAATCTTCGGTCGTATGATATTGAGTATGTTGAAAGGAACGGCTTCCGATATATTTCATCAATTACACTTAAAAATGCTTACGGAGAATCACTGCCACCTATCAAGTACGAGTGGGATACGGAGGAATCTTATATAAAAGTAGAAGATGTGTATGTGTCGAACCAGTCGCAAAGTGAATATTCCAACGAGATTGACTTTTATGAACAGTTGGTTTTAGCAGGAGACATCAACGGCGACGGACTTGACGATATTATACTAATTTCGCCACAATACACCTCAAATTTTAACAGAATCATGTTTTACACAACGTCGGTCTACAACGGCAAGGTATATTTCAACTATACATCTCATTTAAACATTCCTGGCAGCGTTGATGTTGGGAAAATAACTAAAAAAAACTCATTCTTTTTTGCTGACTATGACGGAAACGGCGTTAAAGAACTTGTTGTAAGCCATCTCCAAGACGCAGCCGGAAAATTTAAGAATATAATAATCGCGTTTATAGAAAACGGAGAAGAAAAACATTCATTCGGTTTCCATCTCGGCAGTAGCGAGATGCCCAAAATTGTAGGCGCAGATTTTAAAAACAACGGCAAGTCGCAGATATTCTGCATAGAAACAAAAAAGCAGGACGGCGTATATCCTGTACAAATGTTTTCGATAGATGACGAACAGACGCTTTCGCTGACGCTGTCCGGCGACCCGAAGGAGATTTTTGCATCTGACTTCAACAGCGACAATGCCGCCGACATTATTATATTCACCGATAAAAGTTATACGATTTTCTATAACAACGGCGACGGCACATTCTCTGACAATAACAAGGTTGAAAACGAAAATTGCATTGATGGCTTTTATATCATGCATAACGGTGATTTCAACGGCGACGGTCTGATGGATTTTCTATATACCGAAACCGATAATAAGACTTGGTATTTTTTGATTAACCGTGGCGATAATGAAGAATTCTTTAAGACGACAGCCTGGACTTCTGATTTTTACGACCGTAGCTTCACTGAACACGATAACCAAAGATTTGATTTGCACATATTTGATTTTGACCTTGATGGTAAAACTGATGTGTTTGCTACAAGAGCGCAGTATCACAAAGATGACGATATGTGGTACAGCCCCTGGGGTGTGTACGACATCACACAGTCATATTGGTTAAGATCGGGCGACCACCATCTTTTGAACGAAACCAAGTTATCTCAGTCATCATACGAAGACGACGCGCTGATGTCCAACTTTGCCGTCGGAGACTTCAATGGCGACGGCGTACCCGAACTGCTGAATTACGGCTACGACTGCTATTATGGCAATAAGAACGATGCACACAACCCAAAATGGCATATCTATTTTAACACCAATATCAATCCGTGTACAAAGAAAATCATTTCTGTATCAGATATTTACGGAACAACAAAATTCAACTATTCGTTCCTCACTGACAAGTATTTCTACAAAAAAGGCAACAAGTGCGAATATCCTATGCTCGATGTGGTGGCATCGTTGGCAGTTGTAAGTTCCACCGAAGAAATCAACGGCGTTACCGAAAACATTATAAAAAAATACAAATACTACGACCTTACGGCTAATGTACAAGGCAAAGGACTGTTGGGTTTTAATAAGATTGAATGTGAGAACCTGTATACGGGAGAAAATACTACAACGGAGATAAACTCGTGGAACACAAACTATTACACTCCCGAAAAAATCACACAGACAGTCAAGCGCGACACCCTTGTAACCAAGACCGAAACCGAGTTTTCTATCACAAACCTCGGCGGCAAGAACTTTATATCATTTCCGTCAAAAATCAAGGAGACAGATATTTATGGTGACGAAGTTGTTGCCCAAAACACATTCAATACTATACACGGATATTTAGAAAACACAATAACCTATTATCCTGACGGTTTTTTCAAACAACAACTATCAACCGGCTTCGTAAAGGCAGGTGGAATATGGCAGCCGCAAGTTGTGATTAATTACCAAATGATTCCTGAGTCCAAGGTTACATCAATTACAAAACAATATCAGGAATACGACGCCGCCACCGGCACGGTAGTCAAGAAGATAGAAAACTACGGGACAGACAAACAGTTAACCACCGAATACACATACGACGAATTTGGAAACTTAATTCACACAGACGCTTATTCAGACGGCACAGAAAACTTTTCAACCGATTTCACCTACGAGAGTCAAAAACTTATACAGACCGCACATAGCAATCCAAAAAGCATAATTAAATACGCATACGACGAGTATGGCAGACTAATATCCGAAACCGACATCACAAACGAAGCCAATCCCCTTAAAACCTCCTTTAAATACGACGGCTGGGGACATCTTTTAAAAACCACCAATCCCGACGGCACATTTTCCGCCACTGAGTATGGCTGGGGCGACAGCAAAGAACTGTTCTACTACGAATTCACCCGTCAGACCGCCGCAGCTTGGCAGAAACAATGGTACGACATACTCGGACGTAAGACCCTGACCGAAACAGTTGGTGAAGGTGGCGTAAAGATAAAGATTAATAACACTTACGACAAGTTTTCCAACATCATAAACACAAAGACGCTATACGGCGACACTGAATTTAACGATAGTTATGCATACGACAATCAGAACCGTATCACAGAACATATAGGAAAGAACGGCAGCGTTACAAAATACACCTACACCAAAAACAGCGTAACAACCGAAACCGACGGACGAAAGGTCGTAAAAAAGTACGATGTATTCGGCAACTTGCTGTCAACCGACGACGGCATAGCAACAATTGCATACACTTACAATTCTGATTGCAAGCCTGTGGCAATCAATGCCGCAGGTGCTGAATATAGTTTGCAATACGACGATGTAGGCAACCGCACTCAGTTGTCCGACCCTGACGCCGGCATTACCAAATATGAATACG
>JAGCNK010000049.1 GCA_017645985.1 Bacteroidales bacterium
ACTCTATATACAACGCGCTTTGAACCCGGCCAAAATCAATAACATCAAAGTTAACGAAGCCGAAAAGAAGGCAGAAGTTTACCTCGACCCTGAAGAAGTATCTAAGGCTATTGGTAAAATGGGCGCGAATATCAAACTCGCAACACAACTTACAGGTTACGACATCGAAGTATACCGCGATATCGACGAAGGCGAAGAAGACGTTGACCTCGAAGAATTCAACGACGAAATCGAAATGTGGATCATCGACACTCTCAAGTCAATCGGCTGCGACACAGCAAAAGACGTATTGAAAATCTCCAAAGACGAACTCGTAAAACGCACAGACCTCGAAGAGGAGACTATTGAAGAAGTTCTGAACATTCTTAAAGCCGAATTTGAGTAAACCATGGATTCGCCCAAGATATGCCGCAGACTTAGTTTTAACAGCAGTTAACATCACTTCCAGAAAATGCAGGACAACAAGGACATTAGACTAAACAAAATTGCAAAAGAGCTCAACGTGGGTATCAACACCATTGTAGAGTTCCTTCACAAAAAAGGACAGAAAATCGACGCCAACCCCAACACTAAGATTGATGGCGCCCAGTACGATATGCTCATGAAGGAGTTCAGCTCCGACATGCTCGCTAAGAAACAGGTGGAGAAACAAGTAGAAATCGACAAAAAAAGAAAAGAGACAATAACTGCCGAGAAAGAACAGATCAAAGAACAGAACAAGGCTCAAAACAACAACACAACAGACAAACAAGAATTCAAGATTTTAGGCAAGATAGATCTGAATCAAAACAATAAGACCAAACCTCAACAGCAACAAAAACCTGCTGACGACACCAAACCACAACAGCCAGTGCAACAAGAGAATCCAAAGACCGACACACAGAACGGACAGCAAAAAAACGACAACAGAAACAACAACAAGCCCAACAACAAACCTAAGAACCAGAAAGACGAGAGGTCTATCAAGGTAGTGGGCAAGGTTGACTTAGACGCGCTTAACCGTCCCGCAGCAGCTCCCGAAAAGAAAAACAACGAGCAGCGACGCGACGAGGCTGCCAAACCGCAAATCCGCGAGCGCCGTCCCGACCGTATGTCTACTGAACCCGTTCCTAAGGACGACGAAATCTTCGTCCCAAAGGTCTACAAAATCACCGGACCCAACTTTGTGGGCAAAATCGAACTGCGCGACGAGCCCAAGCCGCAGTCGGGCAAACGACAGAGCAAGAAAAAACGCCGCCGCATAGGCAAAGAGCCTGTCGACATTCAGCAGAAAGACGAACAACGCGAAAACAGCAAAGGCGACTCTAAAAACCGTCCTCCGAAAAACGGCAAAAAGGCCGAACAGCACGAGCGTGGCGAGCGCAACGAAGCCAAAGGCAGCGGCGAACCCCGCCGTGGCCGCGACAAGAAACGCCGCACAGAGGAGATCAAAAAGGAGATCACCGCCGAAGATATAAAGAAACAGATCAGGGAAATCAACGCCCTGCAAAACAGCACCAAGGCCAAGAGCCAGACGTCGCTCCACAACCGCGACCGCCGCGACCGCGCCCACCAGCGTATCCTCGAGGAGAACAAGCTGGCAGAAACTCAGAAAAACGTGCTCGAAATCACCGAGTTCATCACTGCCAACGACCTCGCTTCGCTTATGAACGAGCCGGTCAACAAGCTGCTCTCTATCTGTTTCGACTTAGGATTCCCAGTATCCATCAACTCAAGGCTCGACGCCGAAATGATAAAGGTGATCACCGACGAACTTGGTTTCGAGGTTAAATTCCTCGGCGTGGGCGAAGAACCCGACCCGGTTAAGAAACTTGATCCCAACGAGATGCAGCCGCGTCCGCCTATCGTTACCATCATGGGTCACGTAGACCACGGTAAGACCGCGCTCCTCGATTATATCCGCAAAACCAATGTGATCGCTGGCGAGGCCGGCGGTATCACACAGCATATCGGAGCTTACAATGTTACGCTCCCCGACGGAAAGAAAATTACTTTCCTCGACACCCCTGGTCACGAGGCTTTCACCGCTATGCGTGCCCGCGGTACCAAGATTACCGACATTGTGGTAATCGTTATCGCAGCCGACTCGCAGGTGATGCCCACAACCGAGGAGGCTATCAGCCACGCCAAGGCGGCAAACGTGCCTATCGTGTTTGCTGTCAACAAGATTGACCGTCCCAACGCCGATCCCGAAAAAATCCGTCGCGAACTTTCGGAGCGCGGTATGTTGGTAGAAGACTGGGGCGGCGACTACGGCTGCGTAGACATCTCGGCAAAACAGGGTACCAATGTTGACAAACTTTTGGAACGTATCCTTCTCGAGGCCGAAATGCTCGACCTCAAGGCTTCATACACTTGTCCCGCATTTGGTTCGGTGGTTGACGCCGCTCTCGACCACGGTCAGGGCTATGTCACCAACGTAGTTATCAGCCACGGCACACTCAAGGTGGGCGACGTGGTATGGGCAGGATGCTACTCGGGCAAAATCAAGGCTATGTTCAACGAACGCAACAAGCGAGTAAAATCCGCTGGTCCTGCAATGGCGGCTTCAATCCTTGGTCTCAACGGCGCACCTAACGCCGGCGACAAGTTTGAGGTTATGGAAGACGAACGTTCGGCACGCGAACGCGCAGTCCGCCGTCAGCAGATCGAACGCGAGATTACCAACCGCATCAACGTAATGGACCTCAACAAGTTTGCCCACGACGTAATTGCTGGCAACGCCGAAGAACTTGTGCTCAACCTCGTTATCAAGGGCGACGTTCAAGGCTCTATCGAGGCACTCAAGAGTTCGTTTGAGAAACTCTCTACCGAAAGCATCAAGGTCAAGGTTATACATGCGGGCGTAGGTCAGATTTCAGAATCAGACGTTATGCTTGCCAAGGCATCCAAGGCCATCATCATCGGTTTCCAGGTGCGTCCTGCACAGGGCACCAAGAAACTTGCCGAAAAAGACAACGTGGAGATTCGTCTCTACTCCATCATCTACGACGCCATCGACGATGTCAAAGACGCTCTCGAAGGTATGCTCTCGCCCGACATCAAGGAGGAGATCACAGGTACTGCCGAGGTCAAGGAGATTTTCCACATCGCCAAGGTGGGCAACATCGCAGGATGTATGGTTCAGGACGGAAAGATCATCCGCAAAAACAAGTGCCGCGTTATCCGCGACGGCATCGTGGTCTACACCGGCGAGCTCGGCTCTCTCAAACGTTTCAAAGACGACGCTTCGGAGGTTATCACCGGTATGGAGTGCGGCTTGAACATCGACAAATTCAACGACATCAAAGTGGGCGACATCATCGAATCTTACGAGGAGAAGGAAGTCCGCAAAAAACTTTAATATCATTCATCATCCATTCTTCATGGGGCGGGTTTCCTTTCTTTTCGGAAATCCGCCTTTTTAAAAACAAAACCAATAAACTAACTCAATATGAAAAGGCTCATCTCTTTAATCGCAATCCTCTCAATCACCATTATGCAGGCTTCGGCCGGCGAGGGTATGTGGATCCTCTCGCTTATTGGCAAGAACTACGAGCAGATGAAGGCGGCCGGATTCCGTCTCTCTGCCGATGACATTTACAGTGTCAACCAGGCGTGTCTCAAAGACGCCGTGGTGGCGCTCAACGACGGAGACTGCACCGCCGAGTTTGTGTCGTCGAGGGGTATGCTGCTCACCAACTACCACTGCGGCTACGAAGACATCCAGTCTAAGAGCTCGGTGCTTCACGACTATCTCACCGACGGTTTCTGGGCTAAGACTCTCAAAGATGAGCTTCCTATCAAGGGCAAGACAGCATCGCTGCTTGTAAGTATCGAGGACGTCACCTCCAAGATACTCTCGCCCGAAACTACCCGCCTCTCACCCGAGGCTCAGGCGTCGGTTATCGAGGGCGTTATCGAATCTATGCAGGAGGAGTATTCCGAAGATGGAAAATACAAAGTAGAGGTTACCAACTTTTTTGACGGCAACAGCTACTATATGTTCAAATACATAGTATTCAAAGATGTACGTTTGGTTGGCGCACCTCCCGAGTCGATCGGACAGTTTGGCGGCGAAACCGACAACTTCGTATGGCCGCGTCACACAGCCGACTTCTGCATTTTCCGTGTTTACACTGCTCCCGACGGCTCGCCCGCCGAGTATGCAGAGGACAACATTCCATACGTTCCCAAAAAGCATCTGAAAATCAACGCAAAAGGTGTCAACGAAGACGACTTTGCCATGATTATCGGCTATCCGGGCGAGACTATGCGTCACTACTCGTCGTGGGATATGGCGCAGACCCGCGACAACTATTACGCCGTACTCGTAGACGTGTTTGGCAAACGCTTGCAGTCTATGAAGAGCTTTATCGACAGCGACGACACAATACGTATCAAGTACTCTGCTAAATACGCCTCCGACTGCAACGCTTACAAATGCTTCCTCGGTGCCAACGAGGGACTTGCAGAATATGATGTAATCAACCGCCGAGCCAGCGACGAGGCACGTCTGTCGCGTTGGATCGCCGAAAACAAGAAGACCGAATACAAGAACGTGCTCAAGCAGCTGAAAAAGGATTTCACCGTAAGCGAATCGCAAAATCTATATTTGAACTACTGGTCGTTTGCCATTTACTCGGGATGCGAGTTTATCAACTTTGCCGTTAAGCACTACGCCTTGCAGCATTATCTCGAAATGGGATTCTTCAAGCAGGTGAACAAGATAATAGAGGAGTTGCGCTCCGAATGCGAGGCTTATTTCCGCGACTACAGTCCCAAGGTCGACCTTGCGCTGTCGAAACAGATGATACGTTACTACATAACCAAAGTGCCTGCTAAATACAGCGTTAAGGCAGCTTCCGACTCGGCATACTACGCCCTGCTTGACGACTGTTTTGACCATTCGATTCTCACCGACAAGAGCCGCTACGAAAAGTTCCTCGACAATCCTTCTGCCGAAATGCTCAGCAACGATATGCTTTTTGCAATAGCTATCGAGTGGCTCGACGTGATGTTCAACCTGCAGACTTCGGATTCGTTTGACAGCAAGATGGACTTCCACAAACGCCAGTATACCAAGGCTATGCTCGAAATGGTAAGGGCCAACAATCCCGACACACTCATCTATGCCGACGCCAACAGCACTATGCGTCTCACATACGGCAAGGTTATGGGCTACACAGCCAAGGGAAAGGATATGGGCTGGTACACTGTAATTGACTCGCTCATAGCCAAAAAGAACAACAACGACCGTGAGTTCTTCGTATCAGACCGTTTGCAGCAGCTGTTCGACCAGCGCGACTTTGGCAATTACGCACAGGACGGCACTCTCCGCCTCTGCTTCCTCACCGACAACGACATCACCGGCGGCAACAGCGGCAGCGGCGTGCTCAACGGCGACGGCGAACTTGTGGGTCTCGCCTTCGACGGTAACTGGGAGGCTATGGCGTGCGACTTTGTTTTCGTTCCTTCGGTGCAGCGTACCATCTGCGTGGATATCAGATACGTGCTGTTTGTTATCGACAAATACGCCGGAGCTAAAAACATAATTGACGAAATGGATATTATCTGACAATAAAACAGCCTTTTATGGAACAGAAATTAGATTTAGACAACATCGATCCCGTGGTTCTTTACGGAGTGAACGAGCAGCGTTTAGAAAAAATCCGTCAGAATTTTCCAAAGCTGAAACTTATTGCCCGTGGTCACGAAATCAAAATTCTTGGCGAAACCGAGGAGGTGAAACGTTTTTCTGAATCCATAGAACTCATCAAGGCTCATTTTGCCAAATACAATTCTTTATCCGACAACGAATTAGACAGTATTCTTCATAAAGACGTTCAAAAAGCCTCGCTCTATGCCGGCGGAGGCGACGCCATTGTATATTCGGTAACAGGTGTGCCCATACGTCCGCGCTCGCAAAACCAGGTGCAGATGGTAAAGGAACTTGAACGCAACGACCTTCTGTTTGCAACGGGTCCCGCTGGTACTGGCAAAACCTACTTAGCTGTGGCACTGGCAGTAAGAGCGTTGAAAACCGGAATGGTGCGCCGCATAATTCTCTGCCGTCCCGCAGTGGAGGCTGGCGAAAAAATCGGCTTTCTGCCCGGCGATATGAAGGAAAAGCTCGACCCCTATATGCAGGCACTCTACGACGCTCTCAACGATATGATTCCGCAGCGTCGTCTCGAAGATATGATTGAGGAGCGCATAGTGCAGATTGCACCTCTCGCCTTTATGCGCGGTCGCACCCTCTCCGATGCGGCTGTGATTTTAGACGAGGCTCAAAACGCCACAATCTCGCAGTTGAAAATGTTTCTCACCCGCATGGGCGAAAATTCCAAGTTCATAGTCACCGGCGACGAAACCCAGATCGACCTTCCTCGAAAATCAGATTCGGGACTTGTTCACGCCCTGCATATTCTCAAAGGAATCAAAGAGATTTCGTTTGTAGCGTTCAGCGGCGACGACGTGGTGCGACACAAACTTGTGAAGAAGATTATCAGCGCATACGAAACACCGATGCATAATTCATAATGCATAATTCATAATTCGTAAATCGTAATTCAAAATTCTAAAATATTATGGCAAACGCATTAATCAAGACCGACTTCAACTTCAAAGGTCAGACAAATGTCTATCACGGCAAAGTCCGCGATGTATACACCATCAACAACGACAAGCTTGTAATGGTGGCCACCGACCGTATTTCGGCATTCGACGTAATCCTGCCCAAGGGTATTCCCTACAAAGGACAGATTCTCAACCAGATAGCCGCCAAGTTTTTGGACGCTACCAAGGATATCGTTCCCAACTGGAAACTCGCCACTCCCGACCCGATGGTAACCGTGGGACAGAAGGCTGAGGCTTTCCCCGTAGAGATGATTATCCGCGGATACCTCACCGGCAGCTCATGGCGCACCTACAAATCTGGCGCAAGAGAAATCTGCGGCGTTAAGATTCCCGAAGGAATGAAAGAGCACCAGAAATTCCCCAAACCCATCATCACCCCCACCACCAAGGCAGCAGAGGGTCACGACGAGGACATCTCAAAAGAGGAAATTCTCAAACGCGGACTTATTTCGCCCGAAGACTACGCTCAGATAGAGGAAATCACCTACAAGCTGTTTGAACGTGGCACCGAGATAGCTGCAAAACGTGGACTTATCCTTGTTGACACCAAATACGAGTTCGGCAAGATCGACGGCAAAATCGTGCTCATCGACGAAATCCACACTCCCGACTCGTCGCGCTATTTCTACTCCGAAGGCTACGAGGAGCGCTTTGCCTAAGGCGAGCAGCAGAAACAGCTTTCAAAAGAGTTTGTACGCGAATGGCTTATGGCTAACGGTTTCCAAGGCAAAGACGGACAGAAAGTTCCCGAAATGACCGACGAGATAGTAGCCGGCATCTCCGCCCGCTACATCGAGCTTTACGAAAACATCACCGGCGAAAAATTCCAGAAAGCCGACCTTTCGCAAGACCTCGCCAAACGCATCGAAACCAACATCAACAACTACCTCGCATAACGCGACGTATTAAGTTTACCGTATATGTCAGCCAGCGGATAATAATTTCCACTGGCTGATTTTTGTTTTTAACTCATTTTATCAGTTTTAACATCCTTTATCATTGCCACCTAAAAATATTTTGTACTTTTGTCGGGTGAAAAAAAAACAATCCGATATGAGCGTAACTAAATCATTATTAACGGCGGTATTGATAGCTGCCGGAGCCAACGCCGTGGCTCAGAACTTCTACTCATCTGAGAAGTTTGCCGCAGCTGTTGCCAATGGCACAAGAACCGAAACCGGCGTGCCGGGAAGCAACTACAAGTGCAACTTTGCCAAGTACAAAATTGACGCGAAGTTCGACGACGAGGAAGAGCACCTATACGGCGAGGAAACTGTTGTGTATAGCTACAACAGCGGAGAAAACAACCTCGACAGCATTGTTGTGAACCTTTACCGCGACGTGTACAAAACCGAGTCGGTGCGTCACCGCAACGTAGACCGCCGCGACCTTTTCGACGGAATAAACATTGCTGAGGTGGCCCGTGTGGAGAACAAAAACCGCACGCCGCTGACTTTCACCCGCAGCAACACACAGATGACTATCGCCCTCGACAAAGCCATCAATCCGGGCGACTCAGTAACGCTCTATATCAAGTGGGACACCAAAATAGCATCGCGCACTCATCTGCGTGGCGGCAAATACGGCACCAACTCGTGGGTTATTCCCTACTGGTATCCGCAGGTGGCTGTATACGACGATATCTTCGGCTGGGACCGCGTGCAGCACTCCGGCAACGAGGAGTTCTATTTTGAGTTTGCCAACTACGACGTGAACATCACCCTCGGACACCATTTGGCTGCCTGGGCTACTGGCACGTTGCAGAATCCCGACAAAATATACTCAAAGGCTGTTTACCAAAACTATCTCAAAGCGCTCAAATCAGAGCAGAGGGTCGATATCATAACCGACGCCAACATCCAGACCGCCATTTCCAAGGAGACCAACACATGGCATTTCAAAGCCGACTCGGTGGTAGATTTCTTGTTCTGCTGCAGCAACGAGAGCAAATGGTCGGGGCTATCGTTCACCACACATAACGGAGGTCACAGAATTTTGTCATCGGCAGTCTACCGCCACAATGTCTTTCCGGCTTCGATCGACATAACAAAATCCACCATCAACTACCTGAGCAACGAGCGTCCCGCTGTGCATTATCCTTATCCGCACATGACAATCTTCGAAGGCAGCGGCGGAATGGAGTTTCCGATGATGGTAAACGAATCTTGCACCAGCAACACCGACCTCAACTTCACCACAAGCCACGAGGTAACGCATTCGTATTTCCCCTTCATAACAGGTATGAACCAAAACAAGTTCGGCTTTATGGACGAGGGTCTCACAATGTATGTGCCGCAGTATATGCAAAGAGACCAAATCAACGCAGGCGACCAGCTCGACGAATGCAAGTCGTATCTTTCAAGCTATCTCGGTAGTATGTCCGAAGTGCCTATCTTCACCCCGTCGTACCAGTACAAAGGTCTGTGGTCGTTCACAATGATATCGTATTACGCCCCGCAGATGGGCTACTACATCATAGAGCAGACCATCGGCAGCGACAATATGCGCAAGGCTCTCAACCAGTTTGTCAACAACTGGAAAGGCAAGCACCCGCATCCATACGACCTATTCCACACGTTTGAAAGTGTTTCGGGCAAGGATCTGACAGCGTTTTACCAGAACTGGTTTAAAGAGACAGGCTTTGCAGATATGGGCGTCGACAGCGTTTTTTCCGACGTTAAGAATCAGAAACACAGCATAGTGATTGGCAAACACGGCGACAAGATTGTGCCAGCCACCATAAAAATCACCTACACCAACGGAGACACCGAACTTGTGGAGTGCTCCATAGAGCAATGGAAACCGCAGGACAAGACCGTAACGCTGGAGGTGAACAACAATAAAGAAATAAAAAAAGCTGAGATAATAGAGAGCTATTATCCCGACAAAGACACCGAGAACAATATTTTTTACATTCAAAAGCAATAAAAAATGAAAATAAGATCATTACTACTTACAGCGCTTATCACATTATCGGCATTGACCGCAAGTGCCGACGAGGGCATGTGGCTCTTGCAAATGATAGGCAAAAATTACAAACAGATGAAGGCGCAGGGATTCCGCCTCAAACCCGAAGATGTTTATTCAATCAAAAAATCGTCGCTCAAAGACGCCGTTGTAAACTTTGGCGGATACTGCACCGGCGAAATAGTTTCAGAGCAGGGACTGCTCTTTACCAACCACCACTGCGGCTACGAGAGCATTCAGCAGCACAGCAGCGTTGACCACAACTACCTGAAAGACGGTTTCTGGGCTAAGACCTTGCAAGACGAGATTCCCACTCCCGGACTCTACGTGCAGTTTATGCAAGAGATTCGCGACGTTACCGACCAGGTGCTCAAAGGCGTTACTCCGTCGATGAGCGAAAACGATCGCCAGGGCAAAATCCGCGAAAACTCCGACGCCCTCACAGCTCAGGCCAAGAAAGAGTTTTCTGCCGACTATTACGACATCAAAATCAAGTCGTTTTTCTCGGGCAACGCCTACTATATGGTAATCTACATCAACTACAACGACGTTCGTTTTGTTGGTTCAGGTCCTGAGTCGATAGGCAAATTTGGTCATGACACCGACAACTGGATGTGGCCCCGTCACACCGGCGACTTCTCTATCTTCCGCGTGTACATGAGTCCCGATGGCAAACCCGCCGACTACTCCGACAAGAACGTTCCCCTCAAGCCCAAGCACTACCTGCCCATCTCGATAGCAGGATACAAAGAGGGCGACTTTGCTATGACAATAGGTTTCCCCGGCAGCACCGAACGCCACTCCACAAGCTATGAGATTATCAAAGATATGGAGAACCAGAACTCCATCACATCATACGTTCGCGGCATCCGTCAGGACATTTTGAAAGCCGATATGGAGGCCGACGAAGCCATCCGCATCAAATACGCCACCAAATACTCTCACTCTAGCAACTACTGGAAAAAATTCATCGAAGCCAACAAGAGCCTCAAAGAACAGAAGACTGTAGAGGAGAAACAGGCTCAGGAACGCGCATTTATGCAGTGGGTTAACGCCAATCCCGCACGCAAAGCCGAATACGGAACAGTTTTGGACAGCATCAAATACGCCTGCGAAAACCTCGCACGATTTGAAAAAATGTACTACTACGTGATAGAATGCGTACTGAACAACGGTATGGAGTTTTTCAACCCTGCCTACTATGCTATGCAGTCGCTCGCCAAGATAGCCGACAAGGAAGAACTCAGAGCCAAGGCCGACGAGTTTTTCAAGGACTACAACAAACCCACCGACTACAAAGTGTCGAAGGCTATGGCCAAGACACTCTTGGAGAACGTAACCCCCGCCGAGATTGAGAAATACTTTGGTGAGGAGATTGCCAAATATTTCACACAATACGGCGATCCCGAGATCCTCATCGACACCGTATTCCAAAACAGCACCATCTTAGACAAAGAGGGATTCTACAAGATTTTGGACGACACTTTAGGAGTCGCACGTCTCACACTCATGTCAGACCCCGCCTTCGTATACAGCCGCAATGTGCTCAACATCTATTTCGCGCTCAACGAGTACACCCAGAAATATGAGAACATGCTCGACGCAGCACGCCGCCGCTACACCAAAGGCAGCATAGCCATGAACCCCAAGGCTCTCACCTACCCCGACGCCAACTTTACCGAGCGTCTTTCGTACGGCACAGTGCAGACCTACACATCGCGCACATTCAAGCCCGAAGCCGGCAAAACCGACGGCGTTATCCGCACCACCAACGACGGAGTGCTTATGAACTACTTCTGCACCCTCAAAGGCGTGATGGAGAAAGAGATACCCGGCGACTACGAGTTTGACGTTTCGCCCTTGCTCAAAGAGCTCTATAACAAGAAAGACTACGGACGCTACGCCGACAAAGACGGCACAATGCACGTATGCTTCCTCACCAACAACGACATCACCGGCGGCAACAGCGGAAGCCCAGTTATCGACGGCTACGGACGCCTCATCGGCCTCGCATTCGACGGCAACTCCGAATCTATGTGCTCCGACTGGATTTTCAACTCCGACTTCCAGCGCTGCATCAACGTCGACATCCGCTACGTGCTTTTCGTTATCGAAAAATACGGCAAATGCCAGCGCCTGATCGACGAGCTCACAATCGTTGAGTAATAATTTTGGACAATTATCATTAATAAAGCGGATAAAATCGAAACAATTAACGGTTTTATCCGCTTTAATTATTATATTTGCAGAATGAAAAAAAATATTTTAAAAATATTTGACTTTTGTCCGATTTTTGCATAAATTTGAAAACGAGAAATAATACATTATGGACAAATCTTTCGACCTAATATACAAGCAGTTCAAAGACGTTGAGAAGGACGACTTCCAATACATTTACCGAGGCGACATCACCCCGAAGCTGATAATGAATGTGTTGGATTTTGCCAAGAGCAACCTTGCCAAAGCCGAAGATACTAAAAAACTCAAAAACAGAATCTACTACATAATGGGCGAAAGTCTTCAGAACATAGCCCGCCACCAGGTAGCCAACGACACCGACAACAGCGACAATTCGGCCATAGTGGTTATCCATAAAAAGAAGAACAAATACTACATAGTCACCGGCAACCTGATGCCAGCCAAAGAGCAGGACATCCTGAAAGACAAGCTCGACCACATCAACAGCCTGTCGCCCGAAGAGCTAAACGACTTCTGCCGCGACATACGCCTCACCACAGGTTTTACCGAAAAGAGCGGAGCAAGCCTCGGACTAATAGAGATGGCCAAGAAATCGGGCAACAAGCTTGTGTATTCGATGAAGCCGATAGACGACCAGAAGACATATTTCTACCTCAGCACCGAGGTGCTCACTCAAAACGAGACCTCCGACTGCGACTACGAATACTCGCTCAACGACATTATAGAAACCCACGACTTTCTGCGTGGCAACAACATAACGCTCTCGTTCAAAGGCGACTTCAACCAGGACAACCTGCTGTCGCTGCTGTCGATACTCAACAACGGAATGAACGAGTCGCCAGTAAGAATAAAGCTTTTCAGCATCATGGTGGAGCTGCTGCAAAACATCGTGAAGCACGCCGACAACCTCGACGCCGACACCGGATGGAAAGCCGGAGTATTCTACATCTGCGAGCAGAACGACCGTTTCAGGCTGATAGCAGGCAACTACATCAAACGCGAGCTTGCCGACGACCTCAGAAAGCGTTTCGACCGGATCAACGGAATGAACGCCGAGGAGCTGAACGCCGAATACAAGTCGATCCTGTTCAACTTCAACTACATCAACCCCGTGTCCACAGGACTGGGAATTATAGATATCAGACGAAAATCAGGTGGAAAAGTTGATTATTCTCTTATCAATATCAACAACACAATTGACTTTTTAACCGTTAAAGTAGATATAAAAAAACAAGTGTAATTTAACCTTTTTGCGGACAACGAACATTACCCGACATGAAACCATATATCAAGACAGCCACAGCAGACACGCCCAGCGTGATATTGGACGCCGACAGGGGCATATTCGAAATCTCACAGATGTCGCTTCCCGAAGACGCCGTGGATTTCTATGCGCCGATACTCTCTTGGCTGAGGGAATACGCGCAGGATCCAAACCCCGACACAGTTTTCAATATGAAACTTGAATACTTCAACACCGCATCAAGCAAGCAGCTCATTCAGGTGCTGCTGATTTTGCAGGAGATGGAAAAACGAAGCAATGTCCTTGTAAAATGGTTTTACAAAGAGATCGACGAGGATATGCTGTCGCTCGGAGAAGAATACAAGCAGATTATGAAAGTACCTTTCGAACTTATCGTTGTTCCCTAGACGTTATTAGATAATTCAAAATGGTTCTCAACTACATTTGGATTGCATTTTTTGTTATAGCCTTCCTGGTGGCGGCTGTCAAACTTGTTTTTTTTGGCGACACCGACATTTTCCCCGCTATGGTGTCGAGTGTGTTTGATATGAGCAAAAGCGGTTTTGAAATTTCACTTGGACTTACCGGCGTTTTAACATTGTGGACAGGCCTTATGCGCGTGGGCGAAAAGGGCGGAATGACCAATGTAATAGCCAAAGCATTCGGTCCGTTTTTCCGCAGATTGTTTCCCGAAATTCCCGCCGGACACCCCGCAATGGGCAGTATCATTATGAATTTTAGCGCCAACATGCTTGGCTTAGACAACGCGGCTACACCCCTCGGTCTCAAGGCTATGAACCAGATGCAGGAGCTGAACCCCAACAAAGAGACCGCTTCCAACGCGCAAATAATGTTCCTCACCCTCAACGCCTCGGGTCTCACCATTCTTCCTATGACCATTATGGTATACCGAATACAAATGGGAGCTGCCGACCCTTCTGATATTTTCATTCCCATACTGCTGGCCACAAGCGCAAGCACTTTTGCCGGACTTTTGGCTGTGTGCGTAAAACAACGCATCAAGCTGTTCGACCCGGTGATTCTGCTCTACGTGGGAGCGTTTCTGGCAATTGAGGCTGCTATTGTGCTGGGCGTGAGAAATATGGACAAGGAAACAGTGTCGGTAGTAAGCAGCACCGCCGCCAACGCCATCATCTTCACGGTGATAATCTCGTTTATAGTGATGGCATTTATAAAAAAAGTAAACGTATACGAGACATTTGTGGAGGGCGCCAAAGACGGATTCACCACAGCCATCAAGATTATTCCCTACCTGGTGGCAATGCTCGTAGCCATAGGCGTTTTCCGCACATCGGGAACATTAGACCTGATAACCGACGGATTGTCGGCACTTTTGCAAAACATAGGACTTGCCACCGACTTTATCCCTTCGTTGCCCACCGCGCTGATGAAACCCCTCAGCGGCAGCGGCGCACGTGGAATGATGATCGACTGCATGAAGACATACGGAGCAGATTCGTTTGCCGGTCGCCTGAGCTGCACAATGCAGGGCGCGGCCGACACCACCTTTTATATAATAGCACTATACTTTGGTTCGGCGGGCATAAAAAACAGCCGGTACGCCATAACCACAGGACTTATAGCCGAGGCTGCCGGTATAATCGCCGCCATATTTGTAGCATACCTGTTTTTCAGTTAAACAATTAAGACAATGCCACTTGCAAACACATTCGCATCGATATTTTTCAAGTCAAACCGCCGAAGAGTTGACCTCTACACCAAGTACCCCGACGAAACGCAGTTCAAGGTATTCAACAACCTTGTGAAAACCGCGCAAAACACCGAAATTGGCAAACGGCACAATTTCAAAGAGATTCTCTCTCTCGGCCCTCAGGCATTTGCCGACCGCGTTCCTGTAAACACCTACGAAGGCATCAAAGCCGACATTGAGCGTGTGGCGGCTGGCGAGGACAATATCCTATGGCCGTCGAAGACCAAATGGTTTGCTATGAGTTCCGGCACTACCGACGACCGCAGCAAATATATCCCCATCACCACCGACAGCCTCCACAAATGCCATTTCAACGGTGGCACCGACGTGCTGGCGGTATATCTCAAAAGCAATCCGCAGACCACGCTCTTTCAGGGCAAGACACTCGCCATTGGAGGCAGCCGTCAGATCAACCGTCTCGGCAGCGACACCTTCTGCGGCGACCTCAGCGCGGTGCTAATCAGCAACCTCCCCTACTGGGTGCGCAAACGCCGTACGCCCGGACTGGAAATAGCCCTTATGGAAAACTGGGACGAGAAACTTGAAAAAATGGCGCAAGTGGTGTCGAAAGAGAATGTTACAAGCATTTCGGGAGTTCCATCGTGGACTCTGGTGCTATTCCGCAAGATATTGGAAATCACCGGCAAGAGCAATATCTCGGAGGTGTGGCCAAACCTCAACCTGTTTATGCACGGCGGAGTTAGTTTCAAACCCTACCGCTCACAATACGAGAAACTTATACCCAACAACCATATCACATATCTGGAAACCTACAACGCCAGCGAGGGGTTCTTCGGTTTTCAAAACGAGCAAGACAAGGACGACATGCTGCTGATGCTCGACTACGGCATCTACTACGAGTTTATTCCAATGAGCGAGTTCGACAGTCCTGACCGAAAGGCTATTCCGCTGTGCGACGTTAAAACCGGCGTCAACTATGCCATGGTGATATCTACCAACGGCGGACTTTGGCGTTATATCATCGGCGACACCGTGGAGTTCACATCTGTACGTCCTTACAAGATACACATTACAGGCCGCACCAAGCATTTTATCAACGCTTTTGGCGAGGAGCTTGTGGAAGACAACGCATCAAGAGCAATCCGCCTTGCCTGCAACGTTACAGGTGCCGACATCAAGGACTACACCGCCGCTCCGGTGTATATGCAGACACAGAAACGCGGCTGCCACCAATGGCTGATTGAGTTCAACATCCTGCCCAACGACATAAATACATTTGTCAACATACTCGACAACGAGCTGAAACGTCTCAACTCCGACTACGACGCCAAACGATACAAAGACCTCTCGCTCACCGCGCCCGAAATCACTATCGCACGTCCCAACCTGTTTGACGACTGGCTCAGAAGCAAGGGCAGAATCGGCGGACAAAACAAAATTCCGCGCCTCGAAAACAATAGAGATTTGATAGAGCAATTGTTGGCTATGAATAAATGAATTAATATCTAAAAAAAACATTCATTATTTGCATAATTAAAAAAACAACCTTACATTTGTAGACGAAAGAAAACATAGTTAAAATAATAATTAATCATCAAAATTAAAAACTCATGAAAAAA
>JAGCNK010000050.1 GCA_017645985.1 Bacteroidales bacterium
AAAAGATAAAGTTTGCCGTTGAAAACCCTTGCTGTGGGGTCGGCTGAAAATTGGTCGCGGATAATTGGATTCTGCGCCGAGGCTTGAAGACCCGCAGCCGCCAATGCAGCCGCCAAAATCAATTTAAAATTGCTCATAACTGTTGTGTCTATTTTTATTATGCAGTGATTATTAATAATGTGAACGTACTTAGTGATTCTTAAAAAAACTTTACAAAGTAAAACAATTATTAAGACACTGCCGCAAGAGTGAGCAATTTTTTTTGTCGAACCAATAATTTTTAACAAACTTTAAGAATTTTCAGTAGTTTCATCCTCGTCCTGACTGCCTGAGTGCTGTTCGCGCCAAGCGGTGGGATTAGTACCGAAAAAGTTACGGAATGCCGTGCAGAAATACGCCGTGTTTGGAAATCCCACCATATCGGCGACCTCGGCAATAGAGAAACCTTTGCGGTTGAGAATCAATTCCGAAGCACGTTTGAGTCTAATATTGCGAATAAACTCCGAACCTGTTTGATTAGTAAGGTCTTTGAGTTTGCGGTAAAGGTGCACACGGCTGAGACCCACATCTGCGGCGAGCATTTCGGTAGAGTATTCTGCATTGCTGATGTTTTTTTCCACAGCCTTTACAATCCGCTTGATGAGTTTCTCCTCTGGGTCTTCGTATTGATCTAAATCGGTGGTCTCCTTGGGTTGCTGCGCACCGCTGTAATTTACTATAAGTTTGTGTCTTACGTTAATAAGGTTCTTCACGGTCTGCTTGAGCACGTCGATGTTAAACGGTTTTGCGATAAACGCGTCGGCACCTGCCTGAAGGCTCGAAATCTCCACATCGTCGCCGGTTTTGGCGGTAAGTATCACCACAGGAATCTCGTTCACATTGATATTCTGCTTGATACGCTTGCAAAGGGCGAAACCGTCGAGGTCGGGCAGCATAAGGTCGGTAAGCACCAGTTCGGGATTGTTGGCAATAATGTCAGCAAGAGCCTCCTCGCTGTTGTCGAAATGCGTTACCACATAATCGGACTTAAACTCCGCAATCAGATAGTCGGCAAAGTCGTAGTCATCTTCCACAATCACAATGCGTTTTTTGCCCGACATAGATTTCGACGATGGCTTTTTGGCTTGCTTATCCGCAGCAAAATCAGCGGTCAATGGCGTCTCCTTTGCCTCCTGACGGTCGTCGTTGTTGGATGATGATGGCAATGTGGTCTTGAGGTTGAGCGGATGCACCAACGTGAACACAGAGCCACGGCTGTCGGTACGGTTTGCCACGGTAATAGATCCACCGAGCAGTCCGGCGAGACTTTTTGCCAGATGCAGACCAATGCCGACGTCCTGCTGGATAATTCCAGGTCCGCAGTCAGCCACCGAAATATTCACACTGTCGTTGGTAGTTTCTGCCGCAATCTCAATCTCGCTGCCGTCGGTACTGAATTTCATAGCGTTCGACAGCAGGTTGGTGATGATTTTTTCCACAGCGGTATTGTCGGTAACAAGCGAATAACCCTCGGGAAGATTGTTTTTAAACGTCAGCTGCACATTCTTGCCGCCCGCATTGAGTTCAAAAAACTCGATATTGCCTTTAATAATCGGTTCCAACTGATAATTGGCAAAATGCAGCAACATCTTGCCGTTGTCTATCTTGCGGATGTCCAACATACTGTCCACAAGCCGGCGCATACGGTCAACGCCCAGACAGATAGTGCGGAACTCGTTTTTGTACTTGGAATCGGGCTCGGCTGCCACCACTTTTTGCAACGGACTCACAATCAACGACAAAGGAGTACGTATTTCGTGAATCATATTGGTAAAGAAACGCAGTTTTGCCTGATTGTCTTGCTGAACCTCCAACTGCTTGGCAATCACCTGCTTGCTCTTTTGATGACGAAATACCACAAACAGCACAGAAGCCACAGCCGCAGCTATCAGAAGCGCATACACCAGCCACGCCCACAGAGAATTGTACCAAGCGGGATGAATGATGATTTGAACCGTATATTTTGGCGACTCCACGCCGTTGGTAATGCTGTAGATGCTGATATTGTAAACATCGGGCACAAGGCGGATGAAACTCAGCTGCCGGCTGCCGCGTCCGATACGCACAGGAGCATCGTTGTTGACGGTGTAATAATATCGAGTGTCGGGCGATGTGAAAAAGTCCAACGGCGAAAACTCAATGGTGAACGAATTTTGGTCGTGACCCAGTTCAAACACCTTGGCGGCGCAGGGGGGACTGGTAATAACAGGATTTTCCAGATTGCGGTCCACAGCCTTGATTTGGTAATTGCGAACCCAGAAACGTGTAATCCTGACACCGCTACCGCCAAACGAAAGTTTGCGCATATCCTTAGGTTTGAAATATGTGATGCCGTTCAATCCGCCGAAATACATCATTCCGTCTTGCGACACGCACACGGCGTTTTTGGCAAACTCGATGTTAACAGTGCCGTCGTCGGCCGAAAAACGGGTGGCTTTGTACTCGTCGCCGCCCTCGTGCGAAATCCGATAAAGTCCGTGGTCGGTGCCTGCCCAGATATGACCGTCGTTGTCTTTGGTAAGCGAATAGAAAGCCGCGTCGGCAGTGCCGTTGACCGAAATGGTTTCGTAAAGTCCCGACACAGAATCCTTTTTTAGGATAAAGAAGCCGTTTGACGTGGCGGCGGCTATTCGCGAATCGTCGACAGTAAGCAGCGAGAAGATGATCACACGCTCAAAAATATGCTTGAAAACGCCCTTCTGCTTAAAATTCTCGGCAAAGTAGATTCCGTTGTACGAACCCGACACAAAACTGTTTTCGTCGATTTTTGCCACGCATGACGACCAAAGGTTGCAGTTGGAGGCTATATTTTTGAAAAACAGCTGCTTGTCGGTTCTAATATCCACAAAACCCACTCCGCTGCCAAGCGAGGCTATTATCAACGTGTTTTCGTCGAGACGGTTGATGTTCGACAATCGTGAGAAATTGAGCCTGTTGACATCGTCGGCCATAGGCACACGCTTGAATGCAAACGTTTTGGCGTCGATTTTCCACAATCCTGAACCGAAACTGCCGAGATATACATAACGGTCGTCGACAGAGTATAGCGACATCACCAGCTGCGGAAATCCTCCGCCAAGAAAATGATGCACCGTGCGCTTGGTGGCAAGGTCGGTAACATAGACACCGTCGTTGTCGGTAGCCACCCAGAGAAGTCCGTTGCAAAACGTGAGCGACGACACGCAATTCTGACCAATGATATTATCGGTGGCAGACTTGTGACCGATATAGTTGAACACAGATTTTTCGGGATTAAGCACCAAAACGCCCTTCTGGTACAAGCCAAGCCAAATATTACCGCTTTTGTCAACAAAAACCGAATGGACTTTAAGCTTGGAGTCGTCGAAAAACGGCACCGACATCGAATAATGCATAACGGATTTCTGCTGCAAGTCGATAATTTTCAATCCGTTGCCATCGGTGCAAGCCAGCACCTTGTCGTCACCGAGCCAGCGGCACATATAGTAAGGCAAATCGCCGCTGCCCTGAACCACACATTCAAAACTGTCGGTTTCGGCATTGTATTTAAACAGGTCGTTTTTGTCGGAACATGCGAAAATTTCGCCCTGATGATTTTTAAACAAAGTGCTCGAACGAATGCCGCTACTATAATTGTGAACCGAATTCTTATCGGTGCGGATAAGGTCGCCACGGTTGTCGGCCACAAACAGGCTGCCGTTGGGAGCTTCTACCATATAGTCGATAGGATGAACCGAAGTACGCTGAGGAAGAATATATGGCTTAACAATCAAGTTGCCGTCACGGCACATTTCAACAGTGCAAGGAGCGTCGCCGAGAGCAATCAAAGTACTGTCGGAGAGTTCCACAAAACTCATCACCGAATAGATAAACACATCGCCGTCGCTATTGCGTGCAGGAAGCGAAAAATTGTCGGTAAGAGGATTGTAAACCTGGAGACCCTTGTAAGTACCCACGAACAGACGTCCGCGGCTGTCGATAAAAATATCTCGAATAAAATTATTGGCAAGCGAATTGGAATCAGCGTCGCTGTGCCTGTACACTTTCAAACGGTTGCCGTCGAAACAATTCAATCCGTCTTCGGTAGCAATCCAAATGAAACCGTATTGGTCTTGTAATATTTTATTTATCAAGCTGTTGGACAGTCCATCCTCGGCAGACAGAAACTTGTACGACTGCGCTTGTGCACCGAGGGTGAAAAACAAAACCAACAGAACCGATAGAATCCTATTCATAAAACACACTAATAATAACAACGCAAAGATAAACCATTTAAAACATATTCCACAAAAAAACTGCAACAAAAATGTAACAAAAACAAATAAAACGGTAACAATCATGAAACATAGTTAAAGAAAAATGTAACAAGGAAAGGAGGAAAAATGCTGAGAATAAGGAAACTTTTTAAAGACACAACTAATGGCTAACACAAGTCAAAATCAATAGTATTGACAAAGAATGGGTAGTACCAAATTCAAGCAATGTAGAAAGGAAGGGTTTAAACAAAAAAAAATCCCCAGCCTTAAGTGAGGCTGAGGACTCTTAAAGTAGGGCGGCTACCTGCTCTCCCGCATTGTGGCGCAGTACCATCGGCGCAAGCGGGCTTAACTTCTCTGTTCGGGATGGGAAGAGGTGGTGCCCCGCCGCTATGGCC